>CADCQV010000375.1 GCA_902803625.1 uncultured Lachnospiraceae bacterium | reverse complement strand
CGGTATTCTGAAGAAGAGCTGTAGGTATAATCCTTTAATTCATAGGTGCTGCTCCAGATCCCTAAAGAATCGCCGGATACCCCGGAACTAAATTTGGCATCCTCTCCGGTTCCTGCCTTTACGGCTGTTTCAACCGCCCTGTATTCATACCTGTCACCGTTATCATCATAGAGCTCCTGTGGTGAGAATACTCCTTCTATGGACTTCTTACTTGAGCTGAAGCCTGTTAAGGTCTTTTCCTCCACATCAGTCCATTCCCCGTTTTCCTTTCTCTGCAGCATAAAGGTACATATGGAGCTCACATAGTCGGTCACTGCCGCCACATCCCACTGCTTTATGATCGTCGGAGCTATCTTTGCGCTCCGCACATTTTTAAGTACTTCGCCGTTCTTTACATCCTTTCCGTCGGGATAAACTGTTCTGTAGAGCCCGGAATCGGATACCTCCGTCACATAATAGACATACTCATAGCCCATTTCATCGTATTTAGGGAAGCTGTCGGACGAGAATTTGGAGAGGTCTATCCTTATACTGTTATTTCCCGCGTCTCCGGCGTCATTTTCGGAAAGCCTTAAGGTATACTGCTTTGCATCCTTTGTAACGGGAGCTCCCGCAGCTATCCCCTTATTCACGGGATATCTCCAGAGATAGAGTGTTATCCCCTTTTCTATGGCAGCCTTTCTTCTCTCAAGATCGCCGCCGTCAAGCCATTTCTTATCAAAGGAAAACTCCGCATTGTCCGTGACCGTGGCATATATGGTCTCCCCCGAATAGCACTTATCGGAGTCGGAGCTGAAGCTTCCGTTGTCGTAGGTGAATTTGAATTTCGTGTTATTTTCGCTGTAATAAAAGGGATTACTCTCCATTACCGTATAATAGGTGATCGCATCCCCGTTTTCCGCATAGAGTGGGAAGCCCTTTATACTGTAGCTCCATACCCTGTTGCCGCTCTCCGTGCTTTCATTCCAGCTAACGGCGGAGCCGGAAACAGTTGTTTCCTCTGCAGCAGTGTCCCCCTTTTTTCTGTATAGCTTCATTCCCGCAGCTGTAAAAAGGGAATCACCGGGAAGCAAAGGCAGCATGGAATTATCCGATATACGCCATACTATCCTTCCGCTGATACCGTCGGTATAGGTAAAGGTAAGCTTTGCATCGCTGTCCCCTGATATCCTTATATAGCCGTCATCGCTAATATTGTAGCAGCCCTTCCTGTCCTCCCCGTCATTTAAGAGCTTTTCATTGGGTCTTATGTACCATTCATAGGGGGTAGTACCATCCTTCTTATACTTTGGAAGGTTAGAATATGCCACGCTCCAGGAGCTGAAGGAGGCATAGCTGACTTTGGGGTGGTTTGAGCCCGGAGATACCAGAGTCGGAGAATTATCACTTATAAGGGTATAGCTGTCCCCCTCCTTTACATAGAGGTCTATACCTGAAGCTATCTCATCCTCTCCCCCGCTCCTTATATTGCATCCCTCGGAATAGGGTCTCTTATCGGCATAATTCCGGTTATCCTGCCATTCTATGGTAAAGTGCGGCTTTACAAGCTCAAGTATCTTATGATTTACCGTGACTGCCGATGTACTCCATTCGGCATAATTGGAATCCTTAACGGGAGAAAGGACTCCGTAGGTTTTTCCTCCGTCACTGAAGGTTGTCCCGGTGATCTCCGGAAGGTAGCCGTCTACGGTCTTTTCAACCGTAACTCCGTAAAAGCCTTCAGGCATCTCATAGGTTCCGCTTCCGCCGTCATTTACGTTACCGGTCCCTCCCTTCAGGTATACCGGTACAGCATCAAAGTCAAAGGTTAAGGACGCCTTATTATCCTCGATATCTTCAATGCTGAGCTCCTTTGATGAGAGCTCTTTTACCTCGCTTGTCTCACTGTCACCGGCCTTCAGTTTTTCTTTTTTTATGTTTCCGTAGATCGTGACCTTTACCGTATCTCCGGGATTAATAAGAGATGCATCTGAAAAATTCACATTTATCCGCTGTGAAAAATAAAGATCTGCTGCCGGCTCATTGTACTCAATGCTTCCCGACCCCAGTAAAAGGATAAACGGAGAGAATCCCTCCGTTTCAAATTCGATGTCCCCGTCATTTCCGACTTCCACATCTACAGATTCGTTATTGTCCTCAGAGGTGACATGGATAAGCTCCATATCTCCCTCTTTAAGAAGCTCCTTATCCACGGTTTCCGGAGGCTCTATGGTGACCCTTACGCTCTCATCCGGCTGGATCTCCTCCTCTCCGCAGAGTAAGGTAATGTCATAGGCAAGGAGCACTGCCTTATCCTTTCCCTCATCCTCTACGAGTTCCCTCGCCTCCGCCTTTCCGATCTCACTTACTCTTAAGACTGTACCCTTCGGCAGCAGTCCTTCTACCCTGACACCGCCGCTTTCAAGTACCATATGCTCCTTTTCAGTTCCGATCCCGTCACCGGATACGTCCTCTTTTCCGGCTTCATCCTCTTTTCCTGCTTCGTCTCCGGACACGCTTTTCTTTTCGGCTTCATCCTCTTTTCCTGCTTCGTCCCCGGATACGCTTTTCTTTTCGGCTTCATCCTCTTTTCCTGCTTCGTCCGCGGATACGCTTTTCTTTTCAGCATCCGTATTCGAAGCATCGGGAGAAGACACCGTGCTTTCCTCCTCGGGTGCTTCCTCCCTGGAAGAGATATCTTTATCCTCATCCTTATTCCGGATATCCTGTGACGAAACAGATTCCCCGTCCTTCAGGGAAGTATCTTCCTTCGAAGGCTCCGCCCCGGCAGGCGCTCCCACGTTTGCATTTTCATATCCGCACTTAGTGCATTTCCCGTTTATGTCAAAGCTGCAGTTTTCCGTGCGTTTCTTATCACAGCCCTCTACAGTACAGAAAACGGTATGGGTCCCGTCCATATTTGATACATACTTCTCAAATACATGGGAATGTCCCACACTGCCATCGGCTTTTTCCTCTGTTTTTTCAGGAACTTCAGTGCTTTCTTCCGTTTTTTCCTCTGTACTTTCCTTATTTTCCGCTTTTTCTTCCTGTTCTGCGCTGCTTTCTTCCCTTTTTTCCTCCCTGTTTTCTTCCTCTTCCTTTTTTTCTTCTTCCTTTTTCTCTTCTTTATCCTTCTCTTCCTTTTCTTCCTTTTCTTCTTTATCTTCCTCTTCCTTATCGTTTTCCTTTTTTTCTTCTTCCTTATCTTCTTTCTCCTCTTCCCTTTCTTCCTCCTGCTTTTCCTTCTCCCCGGATGGATCCTGGGAATCATTCGAATCCCGGCTGTCTGCGGATCCCCCGTCTGACGCTCCGGCGCTCACGTTGTCATCGGCATAAATATATGCGCTCCCCATATCCGCCGTCAGACCGGATAATAATAAAACCAGCGCAAGCAGAATACTCACGCTCCTTTTTCTGGTTCTGAGAATATATTTTATAAGCTTCATTATGGTCCCCTATTTCTGAAACGCCGCTACAGCAAAGAATCTTTCAAAAACCCACGGCTATAAAGCGCACAAAATAATAAGACCGCATGCAGAATGCGACTTATCACTTTACCCGCCCTCATGTATACATTGTACACCGTAAATTATTGATTGAAAACACTGTATTACATGAAATACAATCCAAGAGCGGGCTGAAGATGAAATCCATCTGGTATAGGCAAGGCATGCAACAGCACATGAAATGAGGATATACTTTAAACCTTGTGTAAAGATGCCAAATACAAAGTTAAAACCCTGTGGGGGAACCACAGGGTTTTGAGGGGAGTATAAATATTTATAAAGGGGTTGTTCTAAAGGGAATCTAAAGGTAAACTCCCTTTACGAAAGAAATTCTAGCATAAACTCGAATTACAAGCAACACTTTTTTAACATTTTTATAAACTTTTTTTACAAATCAAGTTTTTAAACTAAATTCTACCCCTTTTAACCGCAAAAACCGGTCTAATCCCACTTTAACGGATTCAGTATCCACCAGAGTACTGCTGCGGCGACAATGGCCGGCCAGAAAGCCAGGATAAATGATCCGACGAGCCATACCGCAAAGGCGAATATCGCAAAAAAGATGATAAGGATCAATGCAAGAAAAGCCAGAGCCTTCAGGCCGCTGATCCTTGTATATCTGAATCCTCCGTATCCGCTGTCTGTCTGCTGCTCATCGGAAGAGTCACTTTTTCCCTGCTCATCAAATATTCTTTCGCTCCCGCGCTTCACACTGAATTCCGAAGTGTCTATTATGGTTCTTGCGATAAGCCTGGGATCCCCCAGCTCCTCCATTATCTCTTCATCAGTTCTGCCCTTTCTTCTTTCCGTGGCGATATATTCCTCATAATACCTGATGTTTTCGGTAACTGAAGAAGGGCTGATACTGCCGCTCAGGGCTTTTTCCAATTCATTTAAAAACTGTTCACTGTTCATAAGAGCTATGATACCATATTTTTCATTTTTCCAAAACAATCAGCCGGCAATTCTTAACCGTTTTCGTGATTTAGGAAAGAGAGCCGGTTTCAACCGGGATGCCGCACACTTCTTTCTTGCATTATCAGCGATATTTGTTTATACTTTTAATAAATGTCCCGGGACGTCCGCGCCCTTACCTTAAACGTTTTAGTTGTTAACTGCATAACAGGCGCTTACCTTCCTATATGAAAGGAGAACAGAAGGTCATGAAATTCGGTTCATTCGACGACAATACCCGTGAATATGTCATTAATACTCCAAAGACTCCCCTTCCCTGGATAAACTATCTGGGAAATAAGGATTTCTTTTCCATGATCTCCAATACCTGCGGCGGCTATTCATTTTATAAGGATGCAAAGCTCCTCCGGCTTACCCGCTACCGCTACAATGCATGTCCTTCGGATACCAACGGAAGATATTTCTATATAAAGGATGGTGATACTCTGTGGAATCCCGGCTGGCAGCCTTCAAAAACCGCTCTTGATTCCTTCGAATGCCGCCATGGCCTTGGCTACAGCCGTTTCGATTCCTCGAAAAACGGTGTAAATGCTTCACTTCTTACCTTTGTTCCAATGAATGACAGCTGTGAGATATCTGTCCTCACTCTGAAGAATGAGAGCAGCACAAAGAAAAGCCTCACCCTTTTCTCCTATGTGGAATTCTGTCTATGGAACGCCATGGATGATATGACAAATTTCCAGAGAAATCTTTCCACCGGGGAGGTGGAGGTCATAGGCTCCACCATATATCATAAGACCGAATACAGAGAACGCCGAAACCACTATGCGATCTGGCATGTTAATACTGATATTGACGGCTTCGATACGAGCCGTGATGATTTCCTCGGTGTTTATAACGGTCCGGACAGACCCGATGCGGTGATAAACGGCCACTGCACCGGCTCCGTAGCAAGCGGCTGGTATCCTGTCGGGGTTCATGAGATAGGTCTTACCCTGGATAGCGGAGAGGAAAGATCCTTTGTCTTTATCCTCGGATACTGCGAGAATCCAGAGGATGACAAATGGGAGGCTCAGGGCATAATAAACAAGCGTCCGGCGAAGGAGCTTATTTCGAAATACGATTCGAAGGAAAAGACTGACAGAGCCCTAAAGGAATTAAAGGACTACTGGACTTCACTTCTTTCAAAGTACAGCGTGGAAAGCAATAACCCCCACGTAAACCGTATGGTGAATATCTGGAACCAGTATCAGTGCATGGTGACCTTCAATATGTCCCGCTCTGCTTCATATTATGAATCAGGCATAGGCCGCGGTATGGGCTTCCGTGACTCCTGTCAGGATCTTCTTGGCTTCGTGCATCTTATCCCCGACAGAGCAAGGGAAAGGATAATCGACATTGCCTCCACCCAGTT
>CADCQV010000374.1 GCA_902803625.1 uncultured Lachnospiraceae bacterium | reverse complement strand
CTTCCGATCTACATTGACTATTTCGGAAAAGTGAGAGGCCCGGAGCTATATACAGAGGGAGAAAAGAATGGTAAACGGATGGAACCGGAGCTCTTCCTGAAAAAAATGCGTAAAGAATACGGGGCTGTCAGAAAGGATTCAAAGGAAGAGCTTGAAGCTCTAAGGGAATTCTACAGGGAAAACCTTGACGGTTCAAAGGCGATGCCGGATGTAACGGAGGGCAAAGAATATCAGGAAAAAGTTCTCGCAATTGAAGATGTATTCCTGAAGATACTGGATTTTGACCTCTCCCAGTTCTCTGTAAAGACATATTCAGAGATAGCTTCTTCAAAGGGTCGGTACAGGAAATGCATGGAAATATGCCGTATGTCCAAACAGGCAGCCGACTATATTGAAAGATATAAATTGTACGGCGATAAGAAGATGCTTAAGGAATTTAAGATCGATGACCTCAAATTAAGGCTTAAGGATAAGCATTTAAGAGAGATCAAGGCGAGATGTGAACTCATTGACCGCGTTGCACCCCTTTATAACGGAGGTATTTTCAAAATACTGGAATCCCCCGTATTCTGGAAGACAGGCAAGTCTCTTGAAGAGATCATGAATATGAGTGAGCCTGATATCCTGGAGATCAAGGACAAGGCATATAAGAGTAAGGACAGGGAAACTGAAAACTTCTGGAACAGTGTTCTAGAAGTCCTCTATACCATGAAGGACTATGACATCAATATGGATCTTAATGTCCTCCTTCAGCATAGACGTAAAGATAATAAGTGCTATGGAAAGCATACGGATAAAGAGGCCGTAAACTGCCTTAAATATGAAGAGAAAGTGCTTGACAGTACTGAATCAGGTGATGTCGATCTGATAATTGACGGCAGGGAAGCCTTCCTGAGCCGGTTTTCAAAGGAATCCCATTTATGGAGATTAACCGTGTCTGACAGGGAAGCAGATATGAATAACCCGGATTCCCGTCTTTACAGAAAGCGGAAAAATTCAGAAACCCTGAAAGCAGGACGGGAGAATGCTATAAACCAGCGGATCGCAGCACGCCGAAAGATAAGTCTTGAAGCCAGGATGGAGGCCGGAGAGGATATCATCAAGTATCTCTCTGTTTTCATGCCCGGCGAAGATATGCAGAAACTCAATGAGAAGTTTGTGTGTGATTATCTTGATAAAAATAAGCGTTTTTCTGTCCTTGATGAAATAACAAAGAAGATCATCCGCATGGATGAAGAATTTGATATCACAAAGGATAAGGCTTTTGAAAAGATAGAAAAGAACGCGATCGCAAATGATGAGTTTTTTGCTAAAAATGCAGGGAGGCTTGAAGAAATAAGCGCCATGGCATTAAGCTTCGATGCCCTCTTAAAGGAAAATCCCGACTACGTTGACAGGCTACGGGTGATCTCATACCAGAACAGTGAAACCGATCTCTCTATCGTGAGAAAGAAGCTTAACCATCTCCTTAATATATCAGACTACTTCAGGGTACGCTCCATCCTTATCAATGACCCTTACTTTATCAGTCATTATGATGAGGAACTCTCGGCAGACATAAACGAAAAGTCTTCAGAAGATGAAAGGTATGTTTCAGACCTTATAAGGATCACGGCAGAGTGTGCGGAACGTGTAAGGTCAGGAAGAACCGGAAGCCGCGATGACTCCGGTATGGAAGACGTCTTAAGAGACCTGGAAGGAAAATCCCAAAGGAGATCATATCTCTATGGAAAGCCGGATCTGAAGAAGGCTGAGGCTTCATACGCCGTGGAAGTGGATTATGAAATAAAAAGATACTTTTATAAGATTATCGAAATGTCGAATGGGATGATCACTGTTCCCGAGATAGAAATGACGATCCAGGACAGTAAGGATGGGGAGCAGATCTTCCCTGAAGCCGCCGAGTATGAGACAGAAGCGGTCAAAGATCACATCGCAATGATAAGAAGGTACCACCATATCAGAAAACAGTCCAAAAAAACAACGTTATCAATCTTAAATGATAAACAGCAGAAAATGTATGATGCATTGGAAAAGATACTTGATATTGCACATTTTAAGCTGGTGGATCCCGTTACCGGAGAAGAACTGGCCATACATACAGTTCCTGCACGGCTGGTAAACAATATTGTCATGAATTTCGGAAAGGATATGCCCGTTGAAGAGATCCTGGAGATAGCAGACGGTTTTACCGTTATCAGGGATCATAAACCGGATCTTAATGACCCGCAGGTCTTTGCCTATGTAAAAGACAGGTGGCTAAACAGTATGGCGAAGCTCTTTTATCTGGAATACAATTCCGTGAAGCGATATGAAAGTACCTATGGCACACTCCCGACCCAGCTTCCTGCAGGTAACTTTGTACATTCACTCGGAGCCTCAAAGCGGTTTATGTATGAGAGATCATGCTTCAGCCAGGAAATGAACGAGATGACAAATGAGTATCTGTGCAAAGATGGAGACAGACACTTTAATATGGCGGATTATCTTGCGAAAGCGGGATACATCAAAGAGGATGATCTTTCCGATGCGAGAAATATCTGTTACAAATACTACTCGACTACAGTCGTTTATCATAACAATTATCAGGCTCACGGAATCAACGCATTTTTGAAGTATGTGCCTGCAGAGGGAAAGGAAAATTATGAAGATGATGAAAAAGATATTTATTCATCATCCTACAGACTTCACATGGATCAGATCCAAACCACAAGAAGGTATGACTTTCACGGTCCGAAGATCTCCAGGGATAAGGAGAGAAAGATCTGGAAGGAATCTCTTTCAGAGGGAGAAAATCACCTGTATGGAAGAAGGGAAATCGTATCCATTAAAAAGAAGCAGCTGAATATTTATTCTGATGACGAAATAAAGAGTTTAAGAGAAAGACGCCGGAAAGACGCGGAGATCATAGGTGCTTATGAGTCTTACGCAGACAGTCGTAAGAATGAGCTTATTAAAAATGTGGCAGGAAAGGCAGGAGAAGCAGTTGATACAGAACTGATAGGGAAGCTCATATACCTCCATCCGGCATTTATGACCGGCGCTAAGCCTAAGGATAAGGATACCGATACTTTTATCCGGCTTGTAAAAGACTATGCCGGGATCGACGTTTCCGAAAAGGAGCGGTCCGGTAAAAAAGCCGCAGCATATGAAATGATCGTAGACCGGATAGAGAAAATACGGGACTACAGATTCCAGGGAAAAAATATAGATCATCTCGGTAACAGTGATGATTTTATCGAAGATGAAACATACGCTAATACGGAGAATGTATATTTCGGCTCCAGGCTTATGCGGACCATAGTGTGCGAGCGTGCCCTTGATACCGTCCAGTCACTTATGCGTTCAGAAGAGGATAAGAGCGTCATCACGGAAAAAACCTTTAATAAATTCCGTTCATGCCAGGCTGATGTCCTTGTCAACAGTGTCGTAAAGGCCATGAAGAAGAATCAGTTTTATCTTGACCTTAAAGACATCGGGAATAAGGAGAATACCGTACCTGCATTCGACCACTCGGAGATGGAGTATATGCTTGCTGATATGGATCCGGTTATCAATCTTGACGGGCCTGAATTTACCGAGTACCGCAGGGAGACCTTAAAAAAGCTGTACGGGATCGAAATCCTGAAGAAGTCTGAGCTTCTGGATAAGTCAATGGGGACGGTTCTCATTGACTCATCTGAGGAAAATAAGTCAACCGGAACCGTCCCCGTTGGCTTCATCGGCATGCGGAGGAAGCCTGTCAGGGTAACGAGGGCTATTAAGGCAGAGATCCCCGCCGAGCCTGAAAAGAAGGAGATCCCGGTTGAGCCCGAGAAAAAGGAAGAACCGCTTGAATCCGAAAAGAAAGAGGTTCCGGTTGTGCCTGAGATCAAAACGGAAAAAGAGATAGTTTCCGAGCCTGTTATTTCTGAGATAAAGACGGATAAAGAAGTGGTTTCGGAGAAAGAAAAGAAGGTCGTACTGGATCCCCTTCCGCAGTATAAGGTCAGTTCGGATGTAGGACTAAAGGATTATGCTGATCAGGATCTTGGAAACTGCTGGGCTGTATCCGGTGCTGCGCTCTTTAATAAGTTTATGGGGAGGCGTCTTATCAACCAGTATGATGTACGCAATTATGAACCTGCTCCAAATGAGGTCAAATCCTTTGAAGAAGTGGATAAGATGGGGCTTGGTATCTCAAAAGACGCATATGACCTGTACCTTACGGAAATGCGCACATACATGGGAAAGGGGAAGACCAAATACGGAAGTATCTTCGAGGCAGCAGACTTCTTTATACAAAGAAGCGGCAACAGGGATATGGCTGTCCGCCACATGGTATTCAACCTTCCTTCCGTTATGAAACTCGAGAATAATAAGTATGTAGACAAGAGCAAAGAGGATAAGGAAAAAGATCTTATTCTCTTCAATAAGCAGAAAATAGCATTTTTAAATGAAGTAAGCAGTATATTGTCTACAGGAAATCCCGTTGCCATTCTGGATATGGATGCGCAGCACTACAGGACCATTATCAGGATAGACGGAAATAAGCTCACTCTCCTCGATTCCTCTCCAAAAAGTGAGAAGATAATGAGTATCGACGAGGTGATGAAAAGGGGTGACAAAGGAAGAAGCGTGGAGATCACCTGGTTTTCACATCTTAGAAGCCCGCAGGAGGAAATGGCCGAGCAGTCAAACCTCGATTACAGTGAGGCTGAAGGATATTCTCTGAAGCAGCCTTCCATGATCAACGGAATGAACCCCCAGTGGAAGGAAGGTATCGGCGCGGTTACGGACGATAATGAGCTTAAGATAAGAAGAGAGGTTTATATTCCTCTTAAGGTGTCCCCGCTTAAGGGTAATAAGAGAAGCGCACAAAAGAAAAGTATTGCCCGGCCTGAAATTAAGCCGGTGACAGTTACCGAAAAAAAGCCGGAGATCATAAAGGGCGCAGAGAAGGAGATCACAGCTGAAAAGCAGGAGATAAAGATCCAGTATCCCGGGGAATTCGACAAGCTCCTTAAAATGGAGGAACAGCTCGCCTTAATGCCAAGAAAGGACAGGAAGCAGCACGAAGCCTATCTTAAACAGCTGAAGAAATGTCTGGACACAAGACATGATACCATGAGGGCTTATATTGATAAGCTCACGGATAGCAAAGGAGCCATGCTTCAGAAAAGTGAGAGATCATATCTGAAGCTTATAAATGACCTTTCCTGGAGACTGGACTGCAGCTTAAACGGTCTCCATGAGGAGAATGACCAGGAAAAGATCTGCGATCTCCTTGATAAGATAAGATCAAGTGACTGCTTTAAGGATCACTCGAAGCTTACGCCGGAATTCTTAAAGAACGCCCTTTCCGCAGGAAAAAAGGAGAGGCTTGATGCGCTTATTTCCGAATATGACTCCATGGACGGAAAAGCGATTTGGGAAGACCTGAAAAAAGACAGCGATGGACTTGGATACATAAACCATACAAAATCACCGGAGTCACCCTATGAGAAAAATGAGACATTCATATTGCTTAAAAAAGCAAAGACGGTTCCCTGGTTTTCCGAAAACAGCGCAGCCGGCACACGCCTCATGGAATACTTCGGCATGGGAAAATGTGTGAAAAAGCACAGACTGGGATATTGCAAAGACAGGAAAGGTGCAAGACACTGGGGAATGGTAAGGGATGCCAGGTATGCATATTCTGACAGATCAATGTCGGAGGTTCTGGAAAAAACGGATACATCCAAAGGAACAGAAAAGCTTATCTATTCACCGGATGCAATGCGGCAGCTTTCCAATCTGTCTATCCTTTATGCCCTTGCCGGTGTCACTGATTCCGATCCGAAGGAAGACTTTATCGTTCAAACCATGGAAAGCTACATAAAAAAATACACAGGAGAGGCTGAATTACAGCCTGAGCAGCTAAGGACCGTCCAATGTGTGACAGGCATATATCTGAATGAAACCGGTTCCTTTTTCTCGAATCTGACGGCTTCTGCACTTAAAAAAGGCACAAAGAGCCTGCCTTCTTTTAATGCGATCGATCTTCCATTCCTGGACAGGGAATTTGTGGAGAAGATCATGTCCTTTAATGTGGATGACCTTGGTAAGATCACGGGAGGACTCATTAATAGGGATGCTTATCTTTATTTTTCCGAGAGACTTGAAAGCATTAAGCAGGGGCTCCAAAAGAGGCTTGAACGTGAAAAGAATCTTCCCGAAGATCAAAGAACCATACTTACGAAGGAAGAATGGGAAAAGCCCGAAAACCGTGAAAGGCTTGAATCATCCTTAAGGAAAGAGCATAAGCAGCTTTTCCCTGTGTTCATTGAAAAGAATACGGAAATAGAGGGAGCAAACCATACCGGGAACCTGAAAAAAGGAGATCCGGATGAAGAGTATAAGCTTAAGGAGGAAAAGGAATACTTTACCATATACAGTTCGCTTAAAAAACAGGTTTCCCGTGCGAAGGACAATGAGGAAAAGCTGGAGATCCTGAGGGCCTGCCTGACAGATGATATATACGGCATAAAGGGAATACAAAAGGAAAAGTACCATATTGCGGCGGAGAGGATCCTGGAGGAAGAAACAAATCCGGACTTCATCCGTACACTCCAGAAAAAGAAGATAGAGCTGTATGCAAGTGTTGCGGAGATCGTAGAGAAAAAGATGCAGGATAAGAGTTTTACGGTACCTCCGGAATATGCATCTGACAAAGTAAAGAGCGTAAATGCACTAAGGCATGATTATGCGGTATATACAGCTTTCTATGAAAATAAGGATCTGTTTACCGAGATAAGCGAACTGCATGCCGCCATCTCACCTCTATACAGTGGTTCGTGTTATTCCAATATCAGCATGAGTATGGAAGTTGATGAAATGGCCAGCGTACAGAAGAGGATACAGGATGAGATCATAAATAACGATAAAGAACTGGCAAGAAAGGTGGCCGCTGGTGGAAATATCATTGGAGGACTGTTGGGGCTTGATAGCTTAAATCCTGAGATCCTTAATAAATTTAAGAATGACGTCAATGACGAGGGAATGCTTCGCAACAAGAAGGTCCTTGACCGGTATTCCATCGATATAGAGGATAAGGAATACAAAAGACGTCTGGAGATACTTAGGAAAAAGATGGAAGAAACGGCAAGGAAGAAAGCCTCTCTCCGTCCTAAGGAGCTGCAGCCTGAAGATACAGCGGCCGCTTCAGTTATCGACAATATGGAAGCCAAAGGATCCTTAAATGTTCTTGATTCCCTCTTTAAGAAAAGAAGCTCCCTTAGTACCGTTTTCCGGAAAGAGTACAGCAGCTTCTTAGACAGGATAATGGAAAGGGAGGATTTCACCTTTGATGAAAAAGGGATAGAGATCCTTCGGCGAAGGATCAGGTAGTATATCGAGGAATAGGCTGCATCCGGGGAAGGGAAATTTAAGACTGCGTCACCCCAGGCAGTTAAAAATTTCATCAAAACCCGGGAAGAAGGCTTCGACGCCCTTATTGCCCCGGAGCTTAGAAAGGTATTTGAGCTTGTATCGAAGGGAGTGATCGGCAAGGATACCGCTAGGATATTCCTGAATCCGGATGCAATGAACTATATGATAGAGGATAATTATTATGAGGCTGCAGACATAAATAAGAGTATTGTAGGCCGCAAAGCCAGGAAACAAGTAGATAAGAAAACCGAGGAAGAATATAAGGAACTTGTGGTCCAGCTTACGAAGGAAGTAATGGATGACTCAGGATTTGTAGTTATCCAGACTTCACCAAGGATCCATATTGATCATAATAATCTGGATGCTATAAAAGAAAATGATGGCTTTATCTATTTTGGAAAGAAAACAGCGGAGGATGAGAAGAATGCCGGAGCAACCCCGGATGTCCGCATATATGTGACTGTAAAAGAGGAAGGTCAGAATGAAATGGTTTCGAGGCTTACGGAGTTCCTGAAGGACGAAAATAATAAAAAGTTCCGGGGAGCATTTGACTTTAAGCTGAGTACAGGCCTTAAGGATCATCGTCTGGAAAATATAGTGATATATGCAAACAGCAAGAAGACAAGTCCGGAGCTCCTTAAGGAATTCATCGACGGTTTCTCTGAAAAGATCAAGGATATCACCATGAAGGATGAAAAGCTCCCGACCACCCTTAACCTTAAGCAGGGATTCGGCACAGCTGCGGAACCGACTGACGCTTTCAGGTATCTGTACAGAATCCGCAGTACATTTAATCCGCTTTCCATAAATGAGTACGGAATAAAAGGGAACAGAAATCTGGAAAGTAAATTAAGCTGTTTCGAAGATCAGATAAAGGTACCGGAAGGTCATGATATCAGCATCGAGGGGAAGCTAAAGATCGGCAGTTCAAAGATATCATGGAACCAGTACTGCGGAAGACTCCTTGTGCTCTCTGCCTATATAGCAAGACACAGGCTTAACCGCACGGAGAAAGATACTTCTGTTTCAAATGACAAGGAAGTGAAAAAGGAAATGAAGCAGGTATTCCAGGAATTCATGCTACTCTCCGGGATCGATCCGGCTACGATGACACTTGGATCAACAACGGAGTATGTGAATAAGATCAAGTAATGGAGATTATTTGAACATGGAAAAAAGAACGAGTATGTGAGAACCCGTTCGACTCCCAATCCATCTCTTTCTTTGCCATCTCAATCACTCTTGACTTCACTTTTTTCTCGGTATATACTCAATGTATATACAACGATAAGAAAGGAGACATTCTTATGTTTACAGCTAAAGTGTTTCAAAGCGGCAATAGCCAAGCCATACGCATCCCAAAAGAAATGCAGACAGACAATACCGAATTCATAATCAAAAAGATAGGTGATTGTTTCTTCCTGCTTCCTCCCAATGACCCCTGGGCACTGCTCAGACAAACCATAGGATCCATTGATGAAGATATCAACTTTGACAGAGATCAGCCACTTATTACCGATATACCGATCCGGGAGGAATTGCAATGACATATCTGCTTGACACAAATATTTGTGTGTATGCCATAAACAATCGTCATCCAAAGCTTACCAATAAACTTCTTACAATTCTGCCAGATGAGATTGCTATATCCCCAATAACAATAGGTGAACTGGAGTACGGTGCTGCCAAGAGCAAATGGGGGGATCGAACCCGTCAAACAATGTATGCCTTCTTGTCAAATTTTGCTATTTTGCCATTCGATAACACCGATGCCATCTGTTTTGGCAATCTGCGCGCCGCTCTAGCTTACGCAGGTACTCCCATTAGCGCTTATGATGTTATGATTGCCGCACAGGGACTCACAAAAGGATTGACTGTGGTCACTCACAACACTGAAGAATTCTCTAGAGTCCCTGGGCTAAAACTAGAGGATTGGGCGATATAGTGCAAATAAATTGATCCCGACGATCAATAACCAAACACTTCTTTCCCTGTTCTGTTTTCTGCTGGGCAAATACCGCTCCATAGAGCCCTGCGCCAACTATTAAGTAATCATACATTTCCCCACTCGCTCCATATTTCGAATCATCTATGCTTTACAGCAACTCCTCAGCTCCGGCATTTCCAG
>CADCQV010000373.1 GCA_902803625.1 uncultured Lachnospiraceae bacterium | reverse complement strand
CAGCCATGAGAACGCATCACTTTCAGTAGATTCAGCGTGTTTACCACATTGTTGTAGTAATACTTCTCCGGCTCTTCTACCGACTCACCCACATAAGCGTAAGCCGCGAAATGGAATACGGCATCGATAGCGTGGTTATTGAACACAGTTTCTAAATCTTCAACGTTCGCTAAGTCTCCAACCACCAGCTCTCCCCACTTCACGGCTTCCCTGTGACCGTAAACGAGGTTATCGAAAACGATGGTATCGTAACCTTCAAGATTCAATTGTTTGTTGATGTGAGAACCAATATATCCGGCTCCGCCGCAGACCAGGATTGCCACCTCTTTGTCTCCTTTATGTAAAAAGTAATCTTCCCGTATGATAAATCTTTAAATTCTTCAAATTCGCCATAAAGTACAGTGTCTCCAGACTCTCGCTCAGATAGGCTGTATAACGATCACGCCGATCAGTTCCCTTTGGCTCTGATAATTCCTCGATTCGATCCAATATTGGATACAGCCATGCACAGTAGTCAGCGAAGACCTCTTTCTTTGCAACTAACATATTGTAGTTGTAAAACTCCGGAGCATTGAATATTTCATCAAAACATTTCTCATACTCAGGATAAAGTTCTGAAACCACACGCTTAGTCAGCTCCCAGTCCTTCTCAGGCACATACCATGTATGCTGGATTGCCGCATTAGGGTAATGGATCATAGGATACGGAAGCACCACATCCACATCATTTGCGACCATTTTCTTCAGGTCTTCATCGGAGAGATCCAATATACGCCTATAATGGCAAATGCCCACATAATTATGAGTACTGCCTTCCAGCCTGTTCTTCCACACCCAGTAATGCGCCGTCATCTCACAACGGTTAGGGTTGAGCGCCGATATATTATCTCCCGTGTTGTCATAGCAGTCTGCCTGACCTTTGATATCCATACCGGATTTTTTCGCCCCAGCACAACCTAAGTACAGCTTCTTATAATATCCTGGCAACACCGGCGGATGACTGAGCGGCTTATCCTTATAAAATGATGCTGCATAGATAGAGAGTTTGGGAACAGTAGTTTCAGACTCTGCACTCAGCCCATGAACCGACCTAAACTTCCCCTCAGCCACAAAATACCGTCCCATCAAATCCGCTTCCAATCTTGAATCCAGCATCACAAGGTTCGAAACCCCATATTCTTCCAGTAATCCTCTGATCTCAGCATGAACAAGCTCCGGCACAGCAGCGTAGACCAATGCTTCTTTCTTCTCAGACTCCGACAACCCAGCTGCCACAGAAGAAATCGCCTTCACAGGAACGCCCCATATCTCCGGCACATTCCCGGAAGTATCCGATACCAGAAACGCTTCAATGTTCTTCTCGGGTTCAAGGAGCGATAAGGCTTTATAAAGACCTGCTGCTGTTGCTTTTGCTCCGAATATATAGAAATCCATATCGTTCAAACCTTCCGGCTTTATATCATTCATAAAAACTCTTGTCTGCAATCGCTATATTTAGCTCTTTCCAATGATGAAGTAACCACACCGTCATGACCCTCTCGCTCAGGAAGCCGATATTTCTACGTTGATAAGTATCTTCTTCACGTTTCGGTGTATGATCCTCAACATATTGGAACACCCGAAAAGCCCATTCACAATAAGCGCAAAGCACTTTACGCTTCATAATCACCATATTGTAGGGCACATAAAGTATCCCGTCTCCTAATCTATGGTAATCCTCTATGTACTCTGGACTTATTGCTTTTACCGCATCACCAAAGACATCCCAATCAGAATCAACATGGTTCTTCCCAAACATATACTTCACATCAGGAATATTTATGATCGGCGCTGTGATTATAACATCAATTACAGAATCACAGATCTTGTTAACATCAGCTTCCGTCAAATCAAATTTCCGTCTGTAATGACAAAGACCAATATAATCATCTTTAGCGTGTTTCCATAGCCAGTACAATGCCGTCATTTCATTGTATTGCTTATTTTTCAAGGAGATATTGTCGCCATCGAAGTCTGTAATAGCAGACACCCTTTCCTCAACTAACGCTGCGCCGACTTGTATATCCTTTTCCCAAGCTTTACTCTCCGGACAATTATTTAATATCCTATCAAAAGGGCTTTTTGCGGAATAGATGGTCAGATTGTGTTTTGTCACATCATTAACCTCTAAGGACTTAAGAGCATCCTTCAACTCTTTCACAGGCATATCCTGTTCGTCCATATGATAAAGAAACCAAGTCTTACGCACTTCTGTCCAAAGATCACTTTCATATGTCAGGCACAAACAGTTTGTGCGTCCTAAAGACTGTAATGAATTAAGAATCTCATCCCGATATTTTTCGAGGACTGCCACAATAATCAACGCATCGTTTTCTATATCATCAACTTCTCCAATGCCAATTATGGGCTTATCTAACACCGATTTTACCGGTTCTTTTTTAACGTCTGTTACGATAAATGCCTTTATGGTTTTCTCAAAAGGTGCCTGTGACAGGCAATACCCCACTTCTCTGGCAACATCTCCTGCACCGTAGATATAAAGGTCTTTAGTTTGATAAAGTCTTTCCAATTCAGCTTTCATAGGTTCTCTGTCCATTTTCACACGTCCAAACTATCTTGTTGTCCGGCACGCCCAAATCAATAAGAAAAAAATATATGCGTTCAAATATTTCCTTTGATTCGATTGACACTAGAATATAGTCATATTGCAAATCTTTAATACCCTCTGGACTTGACACCGGATAACCATATTCCTTGTGTTTAGCATCGCACCATGCAACGACCTTGTACTCACTATCATTCAAAAGTTCTGTAAATAACTCCCTTCCCTGTTTTCCTGCACAATACAAAATCACACTGCTTCCGACATCAACGGTTTCTCTCCACTTTTCAGATGATGCAAACAGACCACATCTGTTTTCTTTTTCAAAAAGATATTCGCCGGGCGAAAGCTCCATCAGCCTGGTTCTGATCATTCTTATCCTGTTTTGCACCAGATCTTCATCGGGGACTATACAGAGTTCGAGCTCATTCGCATAACGATTCTTCCAGGAAAGGTAGAGATTCTCAAAACTTTTATAGTCTGTCATTCTATTCAAATATAGATCAAAATAGTGAAGTGCCATCTCCGTAAATGCCACTCTATATGTGTCCAGTACATATCTATCCTTGAGCGCTTTGTATAACTCGCCTATAGCACCTGCAGCAGCTTCTGGCCACCTCTCCAGAGTCGCAGCCTGACTGTTTAAGTTATTTATGCGATAATGTAGCAGTCTCTTAGGTAGGATTGCTATCCTTTTAGCCGTTGCAAATCCGAGATAGACATACCCCAGATCATCTGCGTGATGAAAACTGTAAAACCTCAAATTCTCCCGTTCGATCAGTTCCCGCTTAAAAAGCACATTCCAGGCTGCACCTATCGTCATAAAAAACAACTTATGGGCATTCTCCGAAGGGTTGAAAACATCCTTTACGGGGAGGAAATCCTTCCGTAAAATCATTCCGGTCTCACGGCAGGCATCTAGCTTCTCATCATAGAGATCTCCATCAAACATCACAACCTCTGCATCCGCGTCAACTGCCTTTTCATAAGCTTCCTTCAGCATATCAGGATCAAAGAAATCATCTGCATCCAAAACAGAGATATACTCACCCTTTGCGTGAGATACACCCATGTTTCTGGCTAGTGCCGCACCATCTGAAGGCTCAAGCTGCTGTAAAACCGTAATACGACTGTCCTTGCTTTCATACTTCTTCAGGATGTCATATGAAGCATCTGTGGAGCCGTCATCGACTAAGATGATCTCAATATCCTGAAGTGACTGCACCAGAACGCTATCGAGAGTTTTTTCTAAATATTTATCCGAGTTATATACCGCTATAACAACAGATACCTTAATACGCTCCATCATATCCACCAGCAAATATCCTCATTTAAAAACCCTTCTGCCAAAAGACCATCGCGAATCTCACTATAATAGCGTGTGCTTGCAATAAGGATCCTGTCATACTCATCTCGATTATTTCTTAAAAACACAGGAGAGCAGATCTCAATGTCAAGCAGTGTTTGTCCAGTTTTAGAAGGATTCTTATCGATCAGGTGTACAATCTTTGCCCCCACTTCATCTAGATGCCTGATAGCAGCAGGAGCAGTCTCTCCTGCACCATAAATAACGTAACGCTTATCTGGATCAATATATGATGTCACCGCCTCATATTCGCTCTCAGGAACAAAAGGCACAACCTTATTTTGATCCCAGATATCTTTTAACTCGTCAAATTTTTCTATCTTCCGTATCCTCTCCCATCCTGCTTTCTTAACGGATGATGCTGTCCCATTTATTAAGACCGCATACCCCTCCCCTTCATACTTAAAGTACTCGTCCTCACAAGGCGATGTCTCATGACGAAATAACAGCGTACCCGGATTTAAAACCAGACTGCTTATTCTTTCTATAGCATCATTAATTACAGCGCCACCTGTTGTGAGCATTGCATATGTATTATGATCCGCATTTTGCAAAGCATCTGCGATCAATGCTCCAATCGAATCATCATTTTTCACGTGTATCTCTATGATCTTCTTATATGACAAGCTCTGTGTTGCCTTGTCAAATTTAGCGGCATAACTCTCTGTATACGGCATAGAACCATCAAACCATCTGCCGCCCAACTTACTATCATCGTCAATCTTTCCATCGTGTATATCAACCACATGGATATGCTTCGTGCCTACTTTACGGCTACCTGCCTCTTTCAGCTTTTCATATATATCAGGTGAAACATCATCCACTTCTTCATTCGCATCTCTTGTAAATGTATGGAGCGCAAGACCGCATAGTTCACACCAGTGTAACTGATCACCAAATTCCTCCGGTGTCCTCTTCCACCATCCAGGTTCTATTGGCCATCCACCCGGACCGTCAAAGAGCATATCAAGTGCTCCAGCTACTTCGCAGAAAAATGCGCCTTTGGGTGTAATACACGCAGACCACAGATTCTGAATCCAGCAATTATCTCGTAATTTGACCCATTCATCATCAGAGATTCCCAGAGATTTCCTTGAGATCAATGCCGGCTGGTGATACATTGACATTGAGTGATCATTAAGAGCCTGATAATCCACGATATCCTGAATCAGCTCATAATGCTGTTTATATTTTTCACCCATTGCTGACCAAAGCCCCGCGCCATGGATAGTCTGGCGAGTACCGCTTGGATCAGATGCACATGGATAAAGGAAAACATTGTCCATCTCCACTTCATGGACAGTATCCATAAAGTTCTTCTGTGGATAGACCATGGGCGATACCTTGTCAGCCTTCTTTTCGTTGATTTTCTTTACACCCTCAGCATCTGTATTCCACGCATTCTCACCCTTAAACTTCGCCCCAAGATATGTAAGCATCTCCTCAAAATGGGGATGTATCGTCGGCTCACCACCCATCATAGAGACCGTTCCTACATATCCTTCCATGGAATCAACTGCTTTCTTAAATGTGTCCACCTCCATGAAAAAGGGCTTCTTATGGTGTCCACAAAAACGAGTGCAATTCGAGCAGTTGTGAATGCAGGCGTTCGTTATATCTATTTGTATGATTCGCATATCCTGCGGTGATTTCATATCATATCTCCATCATCTATCATTACATTTTTTCAACAACATCATTAAGAGAAACTATCTCACAGTTACAATAGTTCTCAAGATATTTCTTTATACTTTGAAATTCATCCACTACTGATACGATAATGACATCTGATCGTAATTTACCGGCTTTCTCCGGCGGAATAACGCCATCAATCGACTGTAATCCCTCGGCATTCCTGTCAATAACAGCATCAACATTGACGCCGCCTGTCTTTAGTTCATCATAAAGGATACTGCCGGCACCCTTAAATCCGTATATTGATACAGCATTCCATGCGTTCTTTTTGCAATAGGATGCTATATCGCATCCGTTCCTGCTCTTTTTTATCCAGCTAAGAAGCAGACTGCTAAGACGCTCTTTCTTCCCATATTCAACTATAAGCCGTTCGAACTCTTCCTTATCATATTCAGCCTCAGATATGTTATATTCCGGAAGATTATTGTCCATCATTTCTTCCGCAATGTGAATAAACGAACTTGTCATTTTTTCGATACTGTACTCCGTTGTAACAAGTTCATAATGCTTTTTGATCATCTGATCATAATCATGCCGCGGCATATATGCCACATAATCTATAGCCCTTTTTAGAGCATTAACATCATAAGGAGGAAACCTCAGATTATCATCTTCCACAACTTCTCTTTCCGCAGGTATGTCTGACACCAAAGTTGCCAAACCCTTTGAAAAAGCTTCCAGTACAACATTAGGGGTTCCCTCCTGTAAAGACGGAAGAATCAATACATCAGCCCACTCATACTGTGCATCCATATCGGCTGCATATCCTAAAAACTCGATACTGTCCGAAACTCCATATCTTTCAGTCTGTTTTAACAGTTCGGTATGATACACCTTATCTTCAATCTCACCAACAAAACGCACATGATAGCCATCATGGGAAAATAAGTGTAGAAGTTCCAGAATGATGCCAAGATTCTTTACCCTGGATATACGGCATGGAACAAGCAATTTTTTTACCTCTAATGGCCTTTTTCGACTAACAAGGATACCATTTCTTCTTCCATTTTTAATCTCATATACAGACTTTCCAAGCTTATCTTCAAGCCTTTTTTTTGCCGGCAGTGAATTACATGTCAGCACATCACATTCACCTAATGCTTTGGCAAATAAAGGTTCCGTGGTAACCCATGCGCCATCAAGTCTTTCCGAGTAGATCGTGCGAATATTACGTGAATGGAGAAATGGGATTAATGGCACAGTATACTCATGAAACAAATAGGCAACTGTATACGCCGATTCATCCAGATTTTCTTTTATCTCGGTCTTTAGTTTTG
>CADCQV010000372.1 GCA_902803625.1 uncultured Lachnospiraceae bacterium | reverse complement strand
CATGCTCGTGTAGGGGTGCGCCCAAAGTTCTTGTCCCCACCACAAGCAAGCTTGTGTGGTGACAATTACTTTTGGCGCTTTAATCATGTCATTCCGAGATTACACAATGTCATTCTGAGGGCAAAGCCCGAAGAATCTTTCTTCCGGAAGAAAAGATCCTTCGCTTCGCTCAGGATGACATGGGTGCTTCGCTCAGGATGACATGGGTGCTTCGCCAGGATGACATTGGCGCTTCGCTCAGGATGACCGAAAATATGTTCGATTATTCTTGAAAACAGCCCTGTTATGTGGTAAAATCGCAAAATGTGGCGGGAAAGGGAGTAAAAATAAGCTCCTAAAAGGCGCCAAAGATCCTTGATAAGGGAGAGAAAATGAGTGATACGGTAAATTATGATGAGGCCTCGATACAGGTTCTGGAGGGACTGGAGCCTGTAAGGATGAGACCCGGTATGTACATCGGGAGCACCGGAAGCCGGGGTCTCAATCATCTTGTATATGAAATTGTTGACAATTCGGTAGATGAGCATCTCGCCGGAAACTGCAGCGAGATAAAGGTTACACTGAACCGGGATGGCAGTGCGACCGTAGAGGACAACGGCCGCGGCATTCCCGTGGGAATGCATGAAAAGGGAGTCAGCGCTGAAAGGGTGGTACTAACCACGCTCCATGCCGGCGGAAAATTTGATGACACTGTCTATAAGACCAGCGGCGGACTGCACGGCGTTGGTTCTTCTGTGGTAAATGCGCTTTCCGAATGGCTTGATATCACTATCTGCAGGGAAGGACTTATAAACCATGACAGATATGAGAGGGGAAAGCCCACCGTTGAGCTTATCAACGGGCTTTTGCCCTGTATCGGCACCACCAGAAAAACAGGCACGAAGATAAGCTTTAAGCCCGATCCGGAAATTTTTGACACGGTCCGGTTTAAGGCTGAGGAGATAAAAAGCCGCCTTCACGAGACAGCTTACCTTAATCCTGAGCTCACCATAAAATTCAGGGATGACAGAGGGGATGAATCAGAGGAAGAAACCTTTAATGAGCCCGACGGCATCAAGGGCTTTGTCAGGGATATGAATAAGTCCAGAGATGTCATCACTCCGGTAATATATTTTAACGGCGAATCCGAAAACGTGCAGATAGAATGTGCCTTCCAGTATATCAATGAGTTCCATGAGGAGGTACTTGGCTTCTGCAATAATATCTTTAATTCCGAGGGAGGATCCCATCTTACCGGCTTCAAGTCCACCTTTACCACTGTAATGAACAGCTACGCAAGACAGCTCGGTATTCTTAAGGAAAAGGATGCAAACTTCAACGGCACGGATATCCGTAACGGAATGACCGGGGTTATAAGCATCAAGCACCCGGATCCCAGATTTGAGGGTCAGACAAAGACCAAGCTTGATAATCAGGATGCTGCAAGGGCTGTGGGTAAGGTTACCGGAGATGAGATACAGCTGTATTTTGACAGAAATCTGGACGTTCTGAAGTCCATACTAGAATGTGCGGATAAGGCAGCAAAGATAAGGAAGTCCGAGGAAAAGGCAAAGACCAATCTCATTACAAAGCAGAAGTACTCCTTTGACAGTAACGGGAAGCTCGCAAACTGCGTAAGCCGTGACGCTTCGAAGTGCGAGATATTCATAGTCGAGGGTGATTCCGCCGGAGGCTCCGCAAAGACCGCGAGAAACCGGATGTATCAGGCCATACTTCCGATAAGGGGAAAGATACTTAATGTGGAGAAGGCCTCCATCGACAAGGTACTTGCAAATGCCGAGATAAAGACCATGATAAATGCCTTCGGATGCGGCTTTTCAGAGGGCTATGGACAGGACTTTGATATTTCGAAGCTCCGCTATGACAAGATAATAATCATGGCGGATGCGGATGTGGACGGTGCCCATATAGCGACCCTCTTACTTACCCTGTTTTACCGCTTTATGCCTGAGCTCATATATGAGGGACACGTTTATATCGCTATGCCTCCGCTTTATAAGGCCCAGCCGGCAAAGGGAAAGGAAGAGTACCTTTATGATGACAGGGCTCTGGAGGAATACAGGAAAAAGCATAAGGGAAGCTTTACCCTGCAGCGCTACAAGGGTCTCGGAGAAATGGATGCACAGCAGCTCTGGGAGACCACACTG
>CADCQV010000371.1 GCA_902803625.1 uncultured Lachnospiraceae bacterium | reverse complement strand
GAGGAGCTTTTCGAGTCTTTCATTCAGATTTCCCTGATCACCGCTCTTAAATATCATCCCCGTAACGCCGTCTTCTATGAGGAAGGGCGTTGCTCCCGCTGCATGACTTGCGATCACTGCGCAGCCTGCCGACAGGGCTTCGTAAATCACCGAACCCCATCCCTCCAGGAAATTGCTGGTCATTACGAAGACGTCCGCTCTCTCCATTTCGGCCCTTGTTTCCTCGGGAGAGAGAAAGCCCTTGAATTCAGTGATGTCACCGAGGCCGAGGGATTTCGTGAGAGCTCTTAAGCGGCCTTCCTCTTCCCCGGCTCCCACCATGACGATTGAAAAGCTTAGGCCCTTATTTCTGCAGTACGCTGCTGCCTTAAGGAAAAGATCAGCCCGCTTTAGCTTTAGGAAACGGCCTGCCCAGAGGAGCCTGATGGGGGCGCTGCCGGGTTTTGGTTTGCATAATTCCGGCATTCCGCCCTTTAGTTTACATAATTCTGATAATTCACCCTTTAGTTTACATAATTCATCCCAACTCAGCTTCTCCCCCTCAGGGAAATAGCCGAATTTATAGCATTTATCTATGTAGGAATGGAGGAACTTATAATCCGACGCACAGTAAGCACTGGCCGCAAGGATATGAATATTCTTATTCCTGTTTCTGAAGTGATTATGGTAGAATTTCTTTGCGAGTCGCGGTATCAGTACCTTTATCCTGCCCTCTTTAAGCGGCCTCTCGGAATACCTGAAGATCAGCTTGTTTTCCTCAAGTCTCTTTTCGATATATCTTTCCGGTGCTGTACCGAAGATCACCACATCGCTTGTATCCGCCAGATCATTGGCTTTTGCCTCACTTTCCGGCGATTCATAGGACCGGAGTACGTATGAGGGCGCCGGTCTTTCCCACCCCATTTTCGAGCGGAATTCCTCCATAGGCTCCGTCTCCACAAAGGTGAAGTCCGTGTTTAAGCGCTTATAAAAGGCGTTGCACAGCGCCTCCTGATGGTGATTAAAGTAGTTTGAGAAAAATGTAAGCTTCATGCTGCGGTATTCCTTTATATGTCATTCTGAGGGCGAAGCCCGAAGAATCTTTCCACCACAATGTCCTTCTGAGGGCGCAGCGCGAAGACTCTTCCCTGCGAATGGAACCGTTCAGGGTGCCATTGGCGTCAGCTCAAAGTCCCTGTCAACCCTTGCCCTCGGATCCACCTTCTCCCCGGTGGCGGCGTCCTTCCATTCAAGTCCCTGCGCAGTGGCATCCAGGAAGTCGCCGAGAACCGTCCCCCCTGTCACGCCCATGTAGAGATCCCTGCCATTGCCTGTATCAAAATGGATTATGTAAACCGACTTCTCTTCTATCCAGACGCTGTCCAGGAATTCCGTCCTTTTTTCTATGAAATCCCGGGCCTGATCCGAGGATTCGCTTATGACCTCCTGACTCCGCCCCCACCGGCTGCAGTCCATGCCCTGATTTGCGGCTGCCTCTTTTAAGCAGCTATCGATGCCGGAATTCTTTAGCTCCTGCATTTCCCGGCGGAAGCTGTCTTTATAGTACGCCCTGACCTTTTCCCGGAATTCCGGATAATTCCTGTACAGCATATAGAAGATCAGGGTGCTTTGGTAGTGGTCCGTACAGAAATTCAGTGAAAAGGGGTAATTGACCACAGGGAAATAGGTATTTCCGAGGCACTGGTCGTAGTCCCATACAGGGCCTGCATACACCCTTCCGTCCACACTGTCCCTGTCCTTATAGTAATAAGCACTGGTAACCCCCGCGCCCTCGTTTCTCGTAAACTCATCGAGTACATACATTCTGGCGAAGCTGTCTAAATCCAGAACATCCTCCAGCTTCTCTCCTGCATAGATCCTTCTCTCGATCTCCTCAAATACGCCCTTAATATAGCGAACCTCTTCTATCGGTGCGTATACCGGGCTTTTAAGCACATATTCGTTTTTATTGACCGTGGTGAAGCGGCTTACCTCATTATCAAATTTCGCCCCGTAGTCACGCTCCACAAGGTATCCGCCCGTAATGTCATCCGGCAGGACATCAAGCCTGACCCCCGCTGCAAAGGTATTGTCCTCATAGCTTTCCTTCACCCTCTCAGCTCCGGCCGGAGGGATAAGGTTCAATTCCGTATTCTTGAATTCCAGATCCGTGAGCCCCAGACTGTTCTTTCCCATCCCGGGTTTTTCGGAAATGAGATAGAGGCCGTTATAATTCCCGTTGAGGTACAGATCCGCGTAATGAAGCCGGGGAGTGGCGGGATACCCGAGCTTCTCCGCCATACCGTAGATCAGCCTGTTCCTTATCATTGAGAGGTCCATACAGTTTGAAAGGAGAACGAAGCGGTCGGATTCCCTTAAGTCAAAAAGCCTGACAGGCTTCGGAAGCTTTATCCCGTAGGGCTTTTTCTCCCTTTCCCAGGTGGAATTTCCGTGTCCCTTTATCTCCTCAAGCTTTCCCCTGTATTCGGTGAAGCCGCTTTCATCAAGAAGGAGCATCGTTCCCGGCTCGTGATTTTCCTTATTGCTGTCAAGGTACTCCATGCTCCTGCTGACGGTATCTATGAAGAGCGCGGCGGTATTATCAGACTGCATAAATGTAAGCTTGCCTGTTTCGCTTACCTTTGTCTCTCCCGGCTTATAAAAATCCAGCGTATAGGCACGGTCAATTTCCATCTCGGGCAGCCTGTCGCCGCTCTCAAGCCGTACCTCCTGCCCGTCTTCACCTGACAGTACCGCATGATCCCTGAGCTCAAATGAAATATAGATCTCTTTGTCATCGGCGAAGGACGGCAGGAAAACATAGTATTCCGCGGGATTTACCCTTATATCCGTGAAAACATTGATCTTAATAGTCTTTCCGTGGTTTTTAACGTAAAATGCGAGATCCTCAAATCCATTTCCGTCCCCGACTATCTCTTTTCTGCCAAGGCGCTGGCCCAGAGCAAAAAGGGCAGCGCACAGCAAAAGAAACGCTGCCATCAGCGCAGCTATTTTGACTGAACTGAGCTTATTTTGTTTTTCCCTATGACTATTCAAATTTAAGTTACCTTAAGATTCTTCGCTTCGCTCAGAATGACATATGAACTACTCAGAATGACATCGCATCACCGTGTCACGCCAGAACAAACTTTATAAGCTCGAAACCTATGCACTCAAATAAATAAAAGCGGCTGAAACCGTTTTCTCTGTATATACGGTAGCGCCTCTTTATCCTTGGAATGATCTCGCGTGCCGGGATCCTGTTACTCACTCCTCCCATTGTAAAGTGAGCCAGTACCTTATTCACTGCAACGATCCTGTATCCGGCCTTCTTTACCCTGAAGTAGAGATCCATATCGTCGCTTATATCCCTGCAGCGGTAGCGGAACCTTTCATAGACCTTTGCGGACACGAACTGTGTGGGATGGTTCCAGTCGCGGCTGGTGGTGTATTTCCTGACCCTTGCCTTTTTTACAAAGGATCTGCCGTTGGTCATATGCATACAGATATCGGCGAAGGCAAGATCACAGCCTGTCTTTTCAAAGGTATCTGTCATTACTTCGACAGCATCCGGCTCATAATAGTCGTCACTGTTGATGATTCCGATAATATCGCCCTCTGCCTTATCGATACCCTTATTCATAGCGTCATAGCTACCGTTGTCCTTTTCGGAGTAAACCCTGAGATCAGTACCCTTCGCCGCAAATTTCTCCTTATATGACCCGGCGATCCCTACGGTTC
>CADCQV010000370.1 GCA_902803625.1 uncultured Lachnospiraceae bacterium | reverse complement strand
CATCAGACGTTTTGCAGTAAGTATCCTGAAAAAATTCAAGCTCTCCGGAAATGCGGAGATCATAAAGAAGCAGATGCTCCTTAACCCTGCGGCAGGCGGCAGGAAGGAAGCGGAGAAATTCAGGGTCGATAAGCTCAGTGAAGTGCTTACCGTGATCCTTGTCGGAGGAGTACTGGCGGCAGTCGTCACCGTAAGTACGCTTATAAAGTCGGCGGACGAGGACTGCCTGAAAATAGAGAGAAACGGCTACGGGAAGGGAGACCGGACCGTGGAGCTCATCGCAAGAGTAGGTGACAGGGAGCTTGAGCAGCCGATTGCCCTGACTGTGGGAGAGAGACAGTATAGCGATGAGGAGATAGAAAGGATCTTTGATGAGATCGGAGAGAGCCTGCCACAGAAGATACTGGGTGAAAACAGCTCCCTGGAAAAGGTGGAATATGATCTGGAGCTTATGGACACAGTTGAAGAATATCCCGTAAATATCGAATGGAGCGTTGATAATTATGATGTGCTGAACAGCAGCGGGATCATTCAGGAGGAAGTAAAGGATGTGAAGGGGACGGCCGTGGTGCTTACCGCAAACTTAAGCTATATGGGCAGATATGCGGATTATTCCTTTCCGGTGCTGGTATTTCCGAGACACAAGGAGGCAGCGGGACGTATAAGGGATATGGTCATAAGCAAGATAGACAGGTATGACGCTCTTACGGTATCGTCGGAAAACCTGATCCTGCCGCGATCCATAGGGGATAACGAGATCAGCTACAGGGTTCTTACGGAAAAAACAGGAGGTCTGATCCTTGCGGTGACCGTGATCTCGGCAGTTATCATCTGGTATGGCAGGGACAGGGATCTCGATAACAGGATAAAGGAAAGAGAAAAGGAAATGCTTCTTGATTATCCGGACATTGTCAGCAGGCTGAATCTGTTTTTCTTTGCGGGAATGACCATAAGAGGAGCCTTTGAAAGGATAGCGTCGGATTATGAGAAGCAGAGGAGAGCCGGCAAAAAAGAAAAGAGATTTGCTTTTGAGGAAATGCTTATCACCGTAAGGGAAATGAAGGGCGGTGTGCCGGAGTCCCAGGCTTATCAGAATTTCGGCATAAGAGCCGGGGTCAGAAGATACGGGAAACTCGGAACTCTTCTTTCACAGAACCTGCAGAAGGGAAATTCGGGTCTTACGGCAGTTCTGGAATCAGAGGCGCGGGATGCCTTTGAAGACAGGAAGGCAAATGCCAGAAAAACCGGAGAGGAAGCGGGAACAAAGCTCCTCCTGCCTATGGGGATAATGCTTCTCGTGGTGATGATCATAGTGATAATACCGGCATTCCTGTCGTTTTCAATATAGAGGAGAGTGAAAACTGTTCTTTAACGGGTATGAGACGGCCCGGCAAAACGGGCTTTATCATAAATATATTTATGGAAAGGAGGGATGGCATGCTGAAAAGGTTTTTTGCCGAAGAGGATGCGATAGGAACCGTTGAAATGATCCTGATCCTCGTGGTTCTCATCGGCCTGGTCCTTATTTTCAAGGAACAGCTTACGAATCTGGTCAATAAGATCTTTAAGACCATTAATTCCAAGGCCGGATCGGTCTGAAACCATTTTGACCAAAGGGAGGTTATATGAAGAGGGGAACAATAACTGTTTTTCTGAGCTTATCACTGACAATCATACTGTCTCTAATAGGAGCCGTGATCGAAAGCGCTCGATACAGCGCTCTGAGGATGCGCACGGAAATGATCATGGAGATGGGGCTATTGTCGGTATTTGCGGAGTATAACAGGGAACTGCTGAAAGATTATGATCTCCTCTTCATAGACACCACCTACGGAACGGGAAAAGCGGATATAGCCGCAACAAAGGATCATCTCCGTTCCTATATGCAGTATAATGGCCGTCCCGCAAAAGGGATACTGTCCTTCGGACTGGACGAGATCATGGCATTGGATGTGGAGAAAGCGGATCTCACGCTGTATTCATATGCTTCCGATCAGGGAGGCCGGGAATTTAAGCGGCAGGCGATCCACGCCGTAAAGGATCATTTCGGTCTGGGAATCGTGGAAAAACTGAAGAAAAACGCCATGGATTACAAGACCAGCGGCATAGAGGATTATGATACGGACAGGAAGAGACAGGATGTGGAAAAGAAATTAAAAGGGGTGGATCTGAAGGTCGAAAAGTGTCCTGTGGACGAGGTATTCGATGAAAGACCTGGAATAGTGGAAAAGCTGGTATCCGGAGGGGTAAGCGTTTCCGAGAAGAGGCTGGATCTGAGAAATACCGCATCCCACAGGGATCTGAGGCAGGGCAGCGGGGTTATGAGAGCGGAAAGCAATCCGGACTCACTTGCAAATGATCTTTTGTTTGATGCATACCTCAAGTGGAAAATGAGCTCCTTTATCAATGATCTTTCACACGGATCCTGCTCTTATGAGCTTGAATACATCCTTAACGGGAAAAACACGGACCGGGCTAATTTCAGGGATACGGTATTTAAGCTTTTCCTGATAAGGGAAGCTGCGGATACCATGGCGGTATTTAAGGATGAGGGAAAGAAAAGCCAGTGCAAGGCTCTGGCAGCCGTAATCTCCCTGCTTCTCTTAAATCCGGAAATAGAGGAGCCCCTTACGGATATGCTTCTTTTCACCTGGGGCTTTGCGGAAAGTGTAGTAGATATGCGGACTCTTTTGAAGGGCGGGAAGATACCGGTCATAAAGGAGGGAAAGGACTTCAGATTAAAGGTCGTTGCAGAGCTCCCTCTGTTCCTGAGTCTTCCTGTGAGCAGGGACAGCAGCGGGACAGGCCTTGATTACGGAGATTACTGTCTTATGCTTCTGGCTGCTGAGGACAAAACAAAAAAGGTGATGAGGGCTATGGACGTAATAGAGATGAATATGCGTACAAAGGAGGGAAACAGAGGTTTCCGTATGGACGGATGTATTGACTATTTAGAGGCGGATGTGAGCCTTAAGGCAAAAAAGGGATATTCCTTCACCATAAGAAGGGATTTTTCCTATGAAGCGATCATTGAGTAAATGACAGGCCGGCCTGATGTAAGAAGAAGCGGGTGGATCCCGGATTCCCCCAAGAACAGATGATTACTCCTTAACCAGATAAAAAAGACATGCGAAAGAAACTGCTTACCAAACAAAATAAACATCTACAAAAAAGGGATCTGCCCGCTTCTTCTTATATCAGGGGCTTAAAGGGAAGCCTTACCATAGAAACCGCGATCGCGCTGCCGCTTTTTATCTTTGCCGTACTCTCTTTGATAATGATCGGCGAAGCGGTGAGGTTTTCCGGCAATATGAACGCGGCACTTCTGGAAAACGGACGTAAGCTCAGCGCATATGCCTATGCGGGGAGCAGAGCCGGCCTTGAAGGAAGTATTGTGGGTGCAAAGGCCGTTTCCCTGACCGTCGGGAAAAGCATGGTAATGGAGGATCTGAAAAAGGAGGGAACCGGAGAGATTCCGGTGGAGAACGGTGCAGGAGGATTGTCTTTTATCCATTCAAATGTTCTGGGCCCTGATCAGATGATAGATCTGAATGCGGTCTGGCGGATGAAGATCTTTTTTCCGCTGCCGGGGGTTCAGGGCTTCAGGGTTATAGACAGGGCGAGAATAAGAGCTTTCACAGGCTACGACAACAGCCACAGGGAGGACCGCTCCGGCGAAGAAGAGGAGGAGATGGTCTTTATCACCGAGAAGGGGACTGTTTATCACAGGGACAGGAACTGCCCCCACCTCAATATAAATATCCGCCATACCACCAGGACTGAAGTCGGAAAAGAGAGGAACAATGCCGGTGGAAAGTACTATCCATGTGAATATTGCGGCGGAGGGGGCGGGGAAAACCTCTACATCACGGATGACGGAGACAGATATCACACGAAGATCAGCTGTCCGGGATTAAAGAGGTCGGTGAAGACGGTTCCGATCTCTGAAACGGGGGGAAGACCCCCTTGTGCGGATTGCGGAGGAGGATAGAAAAATGATCCTGAGCTTATTGCTTACGCTTTTTTTAATAATCTGTTCATACACGGACATAAAAAAGAAAGAGATATATTTCAAGGTGCTGCTGCCGTTTTTTCTGACTGGGGTCATTGCGGCGGCAGTCTCCGGACGAGAGGCAGTGCTGGCGGCTCTTCTCGGCGCCGCAGCAGGTATCGCATTACTGCTGCTTTCCTTTATTACAAAGGGAGCGATAGGAGAAGGTGACGGTCTGGTTCTCGTGGTCACCGGGGTTTTTCTCGGGATCTCGGAAAACCTGAGACTACTTACCTTTGCCCTGTTCCTGTCGGCGCTGTTCTCAGTGGGAGCAATGATAATTAAAGGCTGGAAAAGGGACAGGGAGCTGCCCTTTGTGCCTTTTCTTCTGGCGGCGTTTCTCATTATAAGGACAGGCGGCAAATTCCTAATCTGACAAAAGGAGGGTTTATGAATAAGAAATTCAAGGCATCATATACGGTTGAGGCATCATTACTTTTCCCGTTTATTCTGGCGGTGACAGTGCTTCTCATATACTTTTCGTTTTTTATCCATGACAGGGCTGTAATGGATGCTGCCGCAAATGAAGCGGCATTAAGGGGAAGCGAGATCACAAGCCCGCATGGGGATATTTTTTCCAGGGTGAGGGAGACGGTAAAACGGGAGACGGAAGGCCGCCTTCTGGCCACAAAAAATCTGGATATGGACATAAGGGTGGACAGCAGTGAGGTAAATGTGGTCTACAAGGGCGATTTTATTATCCCCTCCGGGGTGTTGCCGGTGCCGCAGATGAGCATGGGAAACACAACCATTACGGTGTCGGGACGAAGCTGCCGCATAGATCCGGCCGGATTCATAAGGGAATGCAGGGTCGTGGAAGCAATTGCGGGAGAAAAAGGGGCGAAATGATATGGAAGCTGAATACAGACAGGATCTATGTAAAAGAACAATGGTCGTCACAAGGGAAGGCGGGGAAAAGCAGAGCTTTAAGGAAAAGATGGTCATAAAAAACAGCATAAGAGGACTCGCAAAGCTGAATATCAGGCATCT
>CADCQV010000369.1 GCA_902803625.1 uncultured Lachnospiraceae bacterium | reverse complement strand
TAAATACAACTGTTTCAAGGCTGATAATCCGGGAGGGGGAAAGACCCGGGGTAAAGGGAGTCCTTTTAGCGAAGGGAGAAAAGATCTTCTGTGACAGGGTGATCGTCGCAACAGGAGGAAAGTCCTATCCCTCCACGGGATCCACAGGAGACGGGTACAGATTCGCAATTTCCGCAGGGATGGAGGTGACACCTCTTTCCCCGTCCCTTGTTCCGCTAAACTCCCCGGACGGGGATGTACGCGCCCTTCAGGGACTTTCCCTTAGGAATGTGGCGGTAGAATTAAAGGACGGGAAAAAGAAGCTTTACAGCGATTTCGGCGAAATGCTCTTTACACATTTCGGGGTAAGCGGACCGGTCATTTTGTCCGCATCTGCGGCTTTGAAGCCGGAGTTTTTCGAAAGACCGCTTGTGCTTCATATAGATCTGAAAAGTGCCTTAAATCCTGATGAGCTTGATAAGAGGCTTATAAGGATATTTGAGGAAAACAGAAATAAGGAATTTAAGAATTCGCTTAATTCTCTCTTTCCTGCAAAGCTTATACCGGTAATGGTGGAACGGTCCGGGATAAAGCCTTTTACAAAATGTGCCGATATAAGAAAAGAGGAACGCCGGGGCTTTGCCGCTCTGATCAAGGATTTCAGGATAAATATTTCAGGACTCAGGGGCTTTGATGAAGCGGTAATAACCAAAGGGGGCGTGTCTGTCAAGGAGATCGACCCTTCCTCTATGGAATCGAAAAAGGTTAAGGGGCTCTATTTTATCGGGGAAGTACTGGACATTGATTCGATGACCGGAGGCTATAATCTGCAGCTTGCCTGGTCCACGGCCGCCGCCGCAGCGAGGCACATTTTGAAGTCATCCTGAGCGAAGATAAGGATCTTATTTAGGAATGACACTTAGACCAAGGATAAAATCAAATGAAAATAACAAAAAAACAAAAAAACATAATTACAGCCTTTCTACTGGCATTTTCACTGCTTTTTCCGGCCTCGGTTTATGCCGATGACGAAGAGGGCTACGAAAAGGACAGTATTTATCTCGAAACAGGCATAACAGGTATTAATAATGAGGGGGACATCATTTTGGGTGTCACGGAGAAGGAGCTTTTTGATGCGGGATTCTCCATAGGAGATGAGGTAAAGGTTGTCATAAGGAGCTATGATTATTCCGAAAAGATGCCCTTTTTTACCAGTGATTCGGATTCGGAGCCGGACGAATGCGCCCTTATTACCGACGGGAAAACCGCATCACTTTCCGCTGCCAAGAGCTCATTTGCGGAGGATGAGGATCTCCTTTACTCCGAAACGGGAAGCGACGGGAAGCTGATCTGGGAGGATCAGGACGGAAATGACGGCACCGGAGTCAGGGTAAAGATATATCTCCATGAAAAGGGGAATTATCTCGAGCAGTACAATATGAGAAATCCGGAACGCAGTAATGACAGGGATGATTATTCCTCCGGCAAAAGATATGCGAATTTCCGGGAGGTCACTGTCGGAAGCATAGGGAAGGAGGTACTCTTTAGGAGCAGCAGCCCAATAAACGATGCCATCGGCCGGGCGGAATATGCCGCGAAACGTATGGAGAAAGCAGGCATAAGGACAGTAATAAATCTCTCGGACAGTAAAAGCGAAGCCGAAAAGTACATAAAGAAAAGCGGAAACAGCTATTATAAAAAGCTTATGGATCAGGGCAGCGTCCTGACCCTGGATCTCGACTATGATTTTGACAGCGAGGGCTTTAAGAAGGGTATGGCTCAGGCTGCGAAATTTATGTCGGAGCATGAGGGACCTTATCTCATTCACTGTACGGAGGGAAAGGACCGGACAGGGCTTTTGTCGGCGCTTCTGGAAGCTCTTATGGGAGCGTCGGTAAGGGAGATGTCGGATGATTATTTAAGCACCTACAAGAATTTCTATAATTACAGCTCGGATTCGGAGGAGTATGATTATGCGAAGGACAAGTATCTGAAGGAAATATACAGGGCCATTGCAGATGCGGATTCAAATTCCGAGCTTGTCGGTATGGATTATCACGATGCCGCACTTGACTACCTTAATGACGGCGGGGCCTCCGATTATGTGATAAACAGGCTTATTGAAAAGCTTAAGGGTAAGGGCGAAAACATCAATAATGTGCTGCACTTCAGCGTGAATCCCGAGGCAGCGGCCTCTGCGGAAAAGGAAGAGGGCGTGCTGAGGCCGAAAACAGAGGATCAGACCATAGCCGTTTATTCGGGATCGAAGATCAGACCCGGGAAAAGCTCGGTCGAAGTAAACGGGACTTATCTCTATAACAGGCGGGATTATCAGATATCCTACAGGAATAATTTACATGCGGGAATAATGACCGCCACCGTGAGGTTCAAGAAAAAGACGGATGTATATGATAGCGGTGTAAAGAAAATTGTTTTGAGCTACACGATAGATCCGAAGAAGCTGAAGGAAGAGGATGTAAAGGTCAAGCTTAATAAGAAGAAGACTGATGTAAAGCATGTCAGGGATTTAGAGCGGGACGAGATAATTAAGAAAAAGTATTATTCCCCGGATATGAAGGACAGAAAGATCACATTTAACGGAGACTACAGCGGAGTGATATCATTCTGAGGGCGTCAGCCCGAAGGATCTAAAGATTCTAGCTGTTGCTTCGCAACCCCTCGCCGGGGTGGCAGCCCACACCCCCGATGTGGGATAAACCTCGCCGGGGCGGCATCCCACATCTCCGATGTGGGATAAACCCTCGCCGGGGCGGCATCCCACATCTCCGATGCGGGATAAACCCTCGCCGGGGCGGCATCCCACATCTCCGATGTGGGATAAGCGTCGCTTCATTCAGAATGACATTTGACGTTTACTGCAGCAATGGAACAAAGCCATAGGGAAAGGAGAAAACGATGGGATACGATATTGCGATAGACGGGCCTGCGGGAGCGGGAAAGAGCACCATAGCAAAGAAGATCGCCGAAAAAAAGAATATGATATATGTGGATACCGGGGCGATGTACCGGGCCATGGCCTTATTTATGCTGCGGGAGAAAGTGAATCTGAAGGATACGGCCGAGATCGCGGAAAAATGTAAGGATGCGGAGATCACCATAAAGTATGAGGACGGTGTTCAGTGCGTTTTCCTTAACGGCGAAAACGTAAACGGATTTATCAGGACCGAGGAGGTGAGTGAGGCTGCTTCAAAGACCTCGGCAGTGCCGGAGGTCAGGAAGAAGCTTGTGAGTCTCCAGCAGGAGCTGGGGCTTATGCAGGATGTGGTGATGGACGGAAGGGACATCGGAACCAAGGTACTTCCGAATGCAAACCTGAAAATCTATTTAACCGCTTCATCCTGGGTCAGGGCCAGAAGAAGGTATGACGAGTTTCTGGCAAAGGGAGAGAGTGCGGATCTTCAGGAGATTGAGAAGGAGATAAGGGAAAGGGACCACCGGGATATGACCCGGGAGGAATCACCGCTAAAACAGGCGGAGGATGCGATCCTTGTGGACACGTCTGATATGACGGTTGATGAGGTGGTTGACAGGATAATAGGGCTGATAAAATGAAGGTGATCACAGCAAAGTCCGCAGGCTTCTGCTTCGGCGTAAAAAAGGCGGTTGAAACGGTCTACAATGAGATAAAGAAGGGTGGAAGGATATATACCTACGGAGAGATCATCCATAATGAGCTGGTGGTGGAGGATCTCGAAAAGAAGGGTGTCACTGTCCTGAATTCCGGAGACGAGCTTAAAAATGTCAAGGAGGGTACGGTTATCATAAGGTCCCATGGCGTTTCAAAGGAAATCTATGAGCTCCTTGAAGAAAAGAAGGGGATCAGGGTAGTGGATGCCACCTGTCCCTTTGTTCTGAAGATACATAAGATTGTTTCGGAGGAAAGCAAAAAAGGGCGTCAAATCATCATTGTGGGAAACAGTGAGCATCCGGAGGTAAAGGGTATAATCGGATTCTCCGGTGACAGCGTAAGGTGCATACAGACTGAGGATGAGGCGGAGGAATACGTGCCTGAAAGCGGAAAATGCGTATCCGTTGTTGCTCAGACCACCTTTAATTTGCATAAATTCAATAATATTGTTGAAATACTAAAGAAAAAATGTTATGATGTCCATACTGTGAACACAATCTGCAATGCCACAGAGCAGCGGCAGACTGAAGCTTTGGAGATCGCATCCCATGCGGATGCCATGATCGTGATAGGAGGAAAAAACAGCTCCAACACGAGGAAGTTGTACGAGATCTGTTCTGAACGATGTGCTGACACAAGGTTCATTCAGACGGTGGATGACTTGGTCAATGAGTCTCTTAAAGGTGTGAAATGCATTGGTATCACAGCAGGGGCGTCCACCCCGAATTATATTATTGAGGAGGTTCAAAAACATGTCAGAGGAACAGAC
>CADCQV010000368.1 GCA_902803625.1 uncultured Lachnospiraceae bacterium | reverse complement strand
TGAATTCACCCTTATCCCGACACTTTTCACATACCTTCCTAGCAGCACCTTTACGATTACGGCAACCAGAACCACAATAAAGGTGATCCGGCTGTAATCCGGTGTTACGGGGTCAATTATCTTCTTTACTGATTCGATAAATGCCGTGATTCCGGCATAGATCACGAGCATTGATATAAGAAGGGCGCTCAGGTACTCTGCCCTGCCGTGCCCGAAGGGATGCTGCTTATCCGGCTCCTTGCCCGCGAGATAGGTTCCCACTATGGTTATTATGGAGCTGGCGGCATCGGACAGGTTATTCAGGGCATCCATCTCAATAGCTACTGACCTTGACAGAAAGCCCACAAAGGCCTTGAAAGCCGCAAGAAAGATATTTGCGGCTATTCCGATGATACTGGTAAATATTATGGTTTTATTTCTGTTTTGAAGCTTATTTACTTCGGTGTTTTCCATAATTTCCCGCTTTGGATCTGTAAGTCAGATCTTCAGTTCCTAAGTCTGAAGATCTTTTTCACATACTCTGGATGATACTCTATGCGTTATGGCCGAGTTGTTCGGCAGGACTGTTTCCTGTCATTCTGAGCGCCCCTTTCCTGTCATTCTGAGCGAAGCGAAGAATCTTTTATTACCGGTTGGAAAGATCCTTCGCTGACGCTCAGGATGACAAAACGTCCCGAAACGGAAACAGCCTGCCGAACAACGGACCTTATTAATGCATCAGTTATTAATAAGCTTGTCCTCGTCCGACCAGCTGTAGAGCTTACGGATCTCTTCACCGTACTGCTCGGAAACATGCTCAGCGGCCTTGTCGCGGAGAGCCTTGAAGTGAACCTGTCCGCCTGCGTCAGACATATCGAGGAGGAAGTCCTTTGCAAAGGTTCCGTCCTGGATGTCAGCAAGGACCTTCTTCATTGCCTGCTTTGTCTCATCGGTAATGATCTTCGGTCCGGTGGTGTAGTCACCGTACTCGGCGGTATTTGAAATGGAGTATCTCATGCCCTTGAAGCCTGACTGATAGATAAGGTCAACTATGAGCTTCATCTCATGGATACACTCGAAATATGCGTTTCTCGGATCATATCCTGCCTCGATCAATACCTCGAAGCCGGTCTGCATAAGCTTGCAGACTCCGCCGCAGAGAACAGCCTGCTCTCCGAAAAGGTCGGTCTCGGTCTCGGTCTTGAAGGTGGTCCAGAGGACTCCTGCTCTTGCGCCGCCGATTCCCAGCGCATATGCGAGGCCTATGTCCTTTGCCTTTCCGCTGTAATCCTGCTCAACGGCTATAAGACAGGGAACTCCCTTTCCTGCCTGGTACTCGGATCTTACCGTATGTCCGGGTCCCTTGGGTGCTATCATAACAACATCCACGTCTGAAGGAGGAACGATGAGCTTGTATCTGATATTGAAGCCATGCGCGAACATAAGCACGTTTCCGGCCTCGAGATTCGGCTCGATGGATTCCTTATACATTTTTGCCTGCTTCTCATCATTGATAAGGATCATGATGATGTCAGCCCTCTTTGCCGCTTCATCTGCTGTGTAGACCTTGAGTCCCTGCTCTTCAGCCTTCTTCCAGGATTTTGATCCCTCATAGAGACCGATTATCACGTTACAGCCTGAATCCTTGAGGTTCAGGGCGTGGGCGTGACCCTGGCTTCCGTAGCCGATGATCGCAATGGTCTTTCCGTCAAGTACGGAAAGATTGCAGTCTGATTCGTAGTAGATCGGGTTTGTGTCATTAAGTGCCATTTCTTTTATCTCCTTTTCTTAAAAATTTATGTGTTTCCTTGAGTTTAGTATGCAGAAGCGCATTATGCAGACTTGAAAAACATCTTAGATATTTTTGCGAGTCTTCATCTGGACAGCTGCGATGCAAGTGTTCAGATGTCATTTGCCTCAAGCCAGATGACCCCTTCGGTGCCGCGCTGCAGTCCGGCTATGCCGGTTCTTGCGATCTCCAGTATCCTGAAATCTGAAAGAAGGTCGATAAAGGCGTTGATCTTTGACTGGTTCCCGGTGATCTCTGCTATAAGAGAGTCCGGTGCAACGTCTATGACCTTTGCCCTGAAGACATCGGCAAGTGCGATTATGCCCTGCCTTGACTTCGCATCCGCCTCTATCTTTATCATGCAAAGCTCCCGGTAGACGGAATTGCCGGGCTCCAGTACCCTGATGTCCCGCACATCGATAAGCTTCTCAAGCTGCTTTTCGATCTGCTCCAGGATCTCGTCATCCCCGTCGGTGACTATGGTTATCCTTGTAAATCTTGGATCCGCCGTAACCCCCGCGGTAATGCTCTCGATATTGTAACCCCGTCTCGCAAAGAGCCCCGCTATGCGGCTCAAAACACCCGAGGTATTGTCAACCAGCAGCTGAAATACTTTATTTTGCATATTTCCGTTCATTATAAAAAACCGCTTTCCCTGAAACCAGCATCTTACCGCTGTCCCAATGTCATCCAAATGTCATCCCGAGTGCCTGTTCCGATGTCATCCCGAGCGCCTGTTCCGATGTCATCCCGAGCGCCTGTTCCGATGTCATCCCGAGCGCAGCGAGGGATCTTACATTCCCAAAAGTATACCACCAGTTCCCGGTCTTTGCCACACTTTTAATAAAACAGCGTAAACCCGTATCTTCCGTCAGGCTTCATATTTGCCCTGTACATCATACAGCTCACAATATCCACGGCATAAGCCGTGCCCGTTTCCGTAAGGATGCCGTTCTCATCCTCCAGGAACTCGTCAATGATATAGTAGATCCTGCTGCCCTCCTTGGCAGCACGGGTGCAGAGATACTTATAATGTCCCTTTACTCCCGCCTTGTTTCCGTAGATATCTATGAGATTTCCCGTAGCCACCAGGGACGCAGCCACATAATTCGTGGCATCGGCAGAGGAACACACACCCTTGACATTCAGACTGTACTCCTTCTCCACCACATTTCCCGAAACGCCCTTCGCGGAAACCGCCCTTGCCTTAACGGTCTGCTTCCCGAGAGGCATGGGGATAATATGCTCGTAAAGATTGGACTCCTCCGTAGGCTCACTGCCGTCAAGGGTATAGTAGACCCTGGAGGCATCGCCTTCAGGCATTGTGATACTTATATACTTCGGCTGGGAAAAGCTGCCGGAGTCGGGATCCAGCACCGGATCCGGAGGGAGCTCGAATTTTACGGTGTATTTCATGCTTACCTCGGGGCTTATCATATCATAGCCGTTAATGCAGACCGCTGTCACCACCGTGTCCCCCTCCCCTATATGAAGGGGCTCCATATAGAGCTCCGATGAGGAATCGGGGGAACTCCCGTCCAATGTGTAATAGATATCTCCGTCAAATTCCGATGACAGGGAAAGGTCGAATTCCTCGTCATAGCTTCCTCCTGCAACGTCAAAATCGGGAGGGACCGTCATATAACCCTTGAATCTGGAGTAAACACTTTCGTCCACCGCTCCGGCGATGAGCTTATTTATATCATCATATTTCCCCTGATCCTTATAAATTCCGATCAGCTCCTCATAGGCCAGATAGTTTTCGGGATCAAGTACAATGATCCCTCTTAATACCGATTCGGCATCGTCACTCCTGCCTGTTTTGTTCAGGGCATCGGCAAGGGAAATCTGATCATTTATCTCAACAAGGCTGTCTTCCTCCTTCGCCTTTATCAGAGCTCTCTCAAAGCATTCAACGGCATTCGTATAATCCCCCTCCTCATATGAGCTCCTTGCTTCCTCGAGGATATGTGAAAGACTGTTACCGCCGGAACGCACTATGAAAACGGCCGCCAGCACGAGTATTACAAGCAGGATCGCAAATGAGGTTATGGCAGCAGCCCGGCGGAACATGCTGACCTCTCCCTTTATGGCGGGAAGGCGCACGGTATCATCGCTTAAGCGTCTGTTTCCTTCAGAATCGATAAGCTTGTCGAGAGCTTCCTTCACCTCGTCAGAGGATACTGCTATGCCCTCATCTATATTCACATCAAAATCGGGAACCATCTGGACCGCCCTGCCGCATTCCGGGCAGAACATAAGCCCTGAGGGTATCTCGTTTCCGCATCTGTCACATTTCATGAATAGTATGTTTACCTGCCGTCCTGCATATCAAAAGCCAAAAGCGTATTCTTCATAAGCATGGCTATGGTCATAGGACCCACGCCTCCGGGAACCGGCGTGATAAGGGAAGCCTTGTCATAGACAGAATCAAAATCCACATCTCCGCAGAGCTTCCTGCCTTCGTTTTTCCCGGGATCAAGCCGGTGGATGCCGACATCGATGATAACGGCACCTTCCTTAATATAGCTTTCATCTATCATCCCGGGTTTTCCAACCGCGGCGATCAGAATGTCGGCTCTCCCGGTAATCTCTTTTATGTCCCTTGTCTTCGTATGTGTTACCGTAACTGTCCCGTTTTCACGGAGTAAGAGCATTGCCGCAGGCTTGCCGACTATATTGCTCCTTCCCATGACAACGCAGTTTTTACCGCTTATTTCCACATCATAGCTATGGAGAAGCTCTATTATCCCTGCAGGTGTACAGGGTACGAAGCCCTTCTTCCCGACTGAAAGCGCTCCCACGGACTGGGTTGAGAAGCCGTCCACATCCTTAAGCGGACTTATGGCCTCAATGACCTTATCCGGATCAATATGCTCCGGAACCGGAAGCTGCACCAGTATCCCGTTTATCTCCTTATCCTTATTCAGAGTGTCAATAAGGGACAGAAGCTCCTCCTCCGTGGTTTCGGAAGGGAGCTCATAGGATCTCGACTCTATTCCGCAGAATTCACAGGCCTTTTTCTTATTATTCACATATACAGCCGAAGCCGGATCGTCTCCGACAAGGATCACAGAGAGAGCCGGTTTTATCCCTCTCTCACGGATATTATTTTTTATCTCTTCCTTTATTCTGGCGGCAACCGCCTTGCCGTCGATTATCTTGTCCTTGTCCGTCATTGGATGAGTACTCCTTTTAGATTAAGCTTCTTTTCTTCGCTCAGAATGACTTTTGCCGCTCAGAACAGCCCCACAATGTTGCCGTCGTCATCCACATCAATATCAAAGGCTGCAGGCCGTTTGGAAAGCCCCGGCATGGTCATGATCTCTCCTGTCAGCGCGACCACAAAGCCTGCACCCGCGGAAACACATAAATCCCGCACATTCAGTGTGAAGCCCTCCGGACGCCCGAGAAGCGAAGGATCATCCGACAGTGAATACTGGGTTTTTGCCATGCATACAGGGGTTTTATCAAAGCCCAGACGGGTTAGCTCGTCGATACTCTTCTCCGCTGTCTTTGAATAGGAGACTGCACCGGCCCCGTATATCTCCTTCGCGATCGTCTCTATTTTCTCACGTATCGGAAGCTTTTCGTCATAGAGGGGCTTAAAATCCGATTCTCCGGAATCCGCAGCCTTTATCACCTTTTCCGCGAGGTCGATGCCGCCCTCTCCTCCCTTTGCCCAGACCTCGGCATAGGAATATTCACAGCCCTTGGAACGTACAAACTCCTCAACATATTTTATTTCCGCTTCCGTATCACTCACAAAGGAATTAAGTGCGACCACCACGGGAACCCTGTACTTCTTCAGATTCTCAATATGCTTTCCGAGGTTTACTATCCCGGCATGCAAGGCGTCAAGATTTTCCCCTCCGAGCTCATCCTTCGGAACCCCACCGTTATACTTTAGTGCACGTATTGTGGCGACGAGAACCACCGCGTCCGGCTTTAGCCCGGCCATACGGCACTTTATATCAAAGAACTTCTCCGCTCCGAGATCTGCTCCGAAGCCTGCCTCGGTAATGCAGTAATCCGCGATACTGAGAGCGGTTTCCGTGGCACGGATGGAATTACAGCCGTGTGCAATATTTGCAAAGGGTCCGCCATGGACGATCGCCGGTGTATGCTCCAGAGTCTGTATAAGGTTCGGCTTCAGTGCATCCTTAAGTAATGCGGCCATGGAGCCCACAGCCTTTATATCCTCCGCTGTCACCGGTTTCCCGTCCAGGTCATATGCCACTATCATACGGGAAAGTCTTTTCTTCAGATCCTTTATATCCTTTGAAAGACAGAATACTGCCATTACCTCGCTTGCAACGGTTATAGTAAAATGATCCTCCCTTGTGAAGCCGTCGGCCTTTGCCCCGAGCCCCACGATCACATTTCTCAGCACCCTGTCATTTAAGTCAAGACAGCGCTTCAGCGCTATCCTCCTCGTATCTATCCTAAGCTCATTTCCCTGCTGGATATGATTGTCCAGAAGCGCACAGCAGAGATTATTTGCGGTGGTGATGGCATGGAAATCCCCGGTAAAATGAAGATTGAGCTCATCCATCGGAAGCACCTGCGCCCTGCCTCCGCCCGCGGCTCCGCCCTTTATGCCGAAGCACGGCCCGAGGGAGGGGTCACGAAGGGCGATGACCGATCTCTTCCCAAGCTTCCCGAAGGCCTCCCCGAGACCCACGGTGATGGTTGTCTTACCCTCCCCGGCGGGAGTGGGATTTATGGCGGTTACCAGGATCAGTCTTCCCTTTTTATTGTTCTCCACCTTTTTTATGAACGACTCGGAAAGCTTAGCCTTGTATTTTCCGTAGGGTTCAAGCTCATCTTCTCCTATGCCGAGCTTTGATGCTACCTCGCCAATGGGGCTCAAAACTGCTTCCTTTGCGATCTCGATATCAGTCTTCATCCTCTGCCTCGCTTTCCTCTGATTCGTTTGATAAAAACGCTTCAAATTCTTCCTTTGTCATAAGCACCTGTCTCGGTTTGGTTCCATCCTCACCGCTTACAACCCCTGCCTCAGCAAGCTGGTCCATTATACGCGCCGCCCTGTTGAAGCCTATCCTGAACATCCTCTGGAGAACCCCGATCGTGGCCTTTCCCTTTTCGGTCACGAATCTCCCGGCATCCGCGAAATAGGAATCACGTCCGTCATCAATGTCCTGAGGATTCACGGCCTCATCTCCCCCGTCCCTGTCGGATCCGGTATTTGCCGCCGCAGCCTCTATCTCCGCGGAAATATCCTTGTCCTCATCCTTCGGGGCGGTCTCTGCCCTTATAAAGTCGGTGACAGCCTGAACCTCTTCATCGGAAACAAAGGCTCCCTGCAGTCTTTCCGGCTTCGGATATTTCTGGGGGTAAAACAGCATATCCCCGTTTCCGAGAAGCTTTTCCGCACCGGCCGAGTCAAGTATGGTCCTGGAATCCACATTTGAGGATACAGCAAAAGCCACACGGCTCGGCATATTCGCCTTTATAAGACCCGTGATCACATCAACGGAGGGCCTCTGTGTTGCTATTATAAGGTGTATCCCCGCGGCTCTTGCAAGCTGGGCCAGACGGCATATTGACGCCTCCACATCCTTTTTCTGGACCATCATAAGATCCGCTAGCTCATCGACTATTATAACAATCTGGGGCAGGATCTCATAGGGGCTGCCGTCAATAAGTGTTTCACCGGCTTTATTCAGCTCAGGCACCTTTTCATTGTAGCCCTCCATATTCCTGACGTGGGCACGGGCAAAGAGCTGGTATCTCTTCATCATTTCCTGCACACCCCAGTTCAGGGCTCCCGCGGCCTTCACGGGATCAGTGACCACAGGGGTGAGGAGATGCGGGATACCGTTATAAATGGAAAGCTCCACCACCTTCGGATCTATCATAATGAGCTTCACCTCATCTGGCTTTGCCCTGTAAAGAAGACTCATTATCAGGGTGTTTATGCAGACTGATTTTCCCGATCCCGTGGCGCCGGCGATCAGTAGATGGGGCATCTTGTCGATATCATAGACCACTGCCTCCCCGCCGATATCCTTTCCGACGGCAATGGTGATCTTTGACTTTGCATTCCTGAAGGCCTCGCTCTCAATAAGCTCCCTCAGCATTACGGGGGAATTCTTCTTATTCGGTATCTCTATCCCCACTGCGGCCTTCCCGGGGATAGGGGCCTCTATCCTTATATCCCTGGCCGCAAGGTTCATCTGTATGTCATTTGCAAGGTTTAGAATGGTGTTTACCTTTACTCCCTGTTCCGGCTGCATCTCGAAGCGCGTCACGGTCGGTCCCTGTATAAAGTTCAGCATCCTTACCTTCACGCCGAAGCTTGCAAGTATTCCCTGCAGCTTTGCCGCGGTTTCACGTAAATCCCCCTCAGACTCCTTCGTACCCGCCACTCCTCTTTTCAGAAGATCAACAGGCGGAAGCTCATAAGGTTTCTCCGGGGTTTTTTCCGGTTCCGGCTCTTCCCCTTCCGTCATTTCTTCAGTATCGGAAAGCGCCTCAGAATCTGTTAATTCTTCAATACCGGAAAGCTCATCAGTACCGGTTAATTCTTCTATATCCGGCAGCTCCTCAGTACCGGTTGATTCTTCTATATCCGGCAGATCCTCATCCCTCAGTTCTTCGATATCCGTAAGCTCCACGGTATCGAAAAAATCTTCTGTATCCGGAAGCTTCTCTTCCTTCATTTCCCCGAAAGCCGTAAGCTCCTCAGTACCGGTAGATTCTTCTATTTCCGGAAGCTTCTCTTCCGTCATTTCTTTAAAAGCCGTAAGCTCATCGGTTTCGGAATATTCTTCGATTTCCGGAAGCTTCTCTTCCTTCATTTCTCCGAAAGCCGCAAACTCCCCGGCACCGGTAAATTCTTCGATTTCCGGAAGCTTCTCCGCGTCGGTATATTCCCCGGCAATATCGTCATCAAAGGTTATCTCATGCATATCGCTGCTCTCAGCCTCATGTGAATGCATAAGCTCCTCGTAAAATCTCTCTTCCTTCCTGAAGTCAGGCTCGGGCTCAGGCCAGGATTGAGGCTCAGGCTCAGGCCCGGATATAGCCTCCGGCTCAGACCCGGATTGAGGCCCGCTCTCTAGCGCAATCCCTGCAGGAAAATCGGCTTCGGATGCCTGCTCCTTTTCCCGTAATCTTATTTCAGGTACAGCCTTCGGCTCGGATTTCTTGTCGAAATCCTTGGGCTTTATCATATGTGCGGGATCCATTGCAAAGGGCGAGTAGCCCTGGGACTCCGTCACCGTATTTTTATTAGACTCCGCAGCCTCTCTCTCATGCTCATAGGAATAAACATCATTCTGCAGATAGGAGTTTTCCTCCGATCCGGCCATTTTGTCGTCTCCGACAGTCAGGAAAACAAAGCTTCTGTCCTTCTTTTTCTTTGAATTCTCCCTGAATTTCCTTCTTTTTTCCTCTCTCTCCTCTGCTCTCTTCCTGGAACGCTCCTCCCTTTCCTCGGCTCTTATTTTCTCCCTTTCCTCACGGATAGCTTCCCTGTCCTTTTCCCTTTCTCTGCGGCTTTCCTTTGCCCTGTCGGCAATCTCGCTTCCGGGGTAGGATAACAGCCTGAAAAGGGAATTCCCGGTAATGGCAAGGATACAGATAAGAAGAACGATAACCATTATTATCACGGTTGCCGGACGTCCAATATTCTTCTGCAGAACCTCAAAAAGTCCTCCGGAAAGTACGCCTCCCCCGGAGCGGTTTGACATGGAGTAATCATAGGTACCGCTGTAGCCCCCGAGATTATAATCATCGCTAATGAAGAGCTGCAGGAACATCCCCGCATCAAAGAAAAGAATGCAGGCACTGATAAGCTTTATCACTGCCCGGAGGTTTTCCTTATTTACGAGATAAAAGCAGACAAAGGCGAAGAGACAGAAGGGAAAGAGATACTCCATCCCTCCGAAAATACCGAAAAACAGTGAATTGAAAACATCCCCGAATCTCAGGGTAAGACCGAAATTTCCGAGGATCAGTATGATGCAGAACGCCAGCAAAAATAAAATCCCTATTTCAGTAAATAGAGCATCAGGGATCTCATTTTCCTCTGCGGGTCTTTTTGTACCTTTTCTCCGGGTGGAAACAGCCTTTGAACCGCTCCTCCTCCGTGCCGGCTTCTTTTCCTTCGACCCGCCCGTATTTGATTTTCCGACCCTGCTTCCTGCCATTATTTAACGAAAAAAGAACCGACAACCGCCACAGCACCGGCTATGAAGCAATATACCGAAAAGAAAATGTAGCGCTTATTCTTTAC
>CADCQV010000367.1 GCA_902803625.1 uncultured Lachnospiraceae bacterium | reverse complement strand
TCTTGATATTATTTGATATCGTATCCTCAAAAAGAATGATATCCTGGTTTACAACTGCCACAGAGCTTGTAAACTGCTCCCTGTCTATATTGCTTATGCTTTTTCCGTCGAATAAGATCTCGCCTGACCAGGGACGGTAAAGTCCGGAAATAAGACGTGAAAGCGTGCTTTTCCCGCATCCGCTCCCTCCGACAAAAGCGACGCTCTCTCCCTGCTCCAGGGTCAGTGAGAAATCCTCGATAAGAGGAGGCGAAAGCTTTGAGTAGCCAAAGGTCACATTCCTAAGCTCGAGCTTACCCGACAGCTTTCCCGAAGGTCCGGCCTCTGTTTCGGGATTGTCACTGTCAATGATCGGATCAGTCGGATATTCCATGACATCATCTATCCGCTCCATTTCGGTACGCATCTCCTGCAGGCTCTGTCCTGCGGATATGAGTAACTGTGCCGGAAGCAGGAAGCGGATAAGAAAGCCCTGGAAAGCAAGCACCATACCGGAAGTGAAATCGCCCTTTATTATGAGATACACTCCGAGCAGAAGTATGATGTCATTAGCCAGTTCTATGATGAGGGAAGGTATCTTTCCCGGCCCGGTATCGATGCCGGCAAATTTAACACGTTCTCTGTTGACACTTGCTTCATAACCGGACCATTTGGAAAAGAAGCCGTTTTCGGCACCGCTTGATTTTATCGTCTCTATCATCTCTATACCCGAGATCGTTTCCGAATAAAGCTTGCTCTCATCGCGCATCATGACGCGGGTTATGTTCACTCTCTTCCTGCTGATGTAAAATGACACAAAAATATTTAAGAGTACGGAGCCGATCCCTATAAGTGTCATAGGAACCGAATATGAAAGCATCAGGAAAAGATAAAAAATAAGCATGACGGTATTAATAATGAGGGGAGCAACCGTCCTGATAAGAAGATTGGCTATGTTTGCATTTGAGAGGCGGCGCTGTTCGAGATCACCGGCCATCCGCTGGGAAAAAAACCTCATGGGGAGTCTGAGAACGTGCCAGAAATAAGTGCTGTTTCCAACTGCCGCAAACTTGCCTTTTATCCTGTAGGAATAGAGCTCATTTAGCCACGCGGCAAGGATCTGTACAGCGTTTAATATAGAAAACAGGATAAGAAACGATCCGGTGAGTCCAGGATTGTTCCCGCCGATCAGCTCGTCCAGAAAGAACCTTGAAAAACCGGCCGTGGCAATGGCGCAGATGGACAATACGGAAGTTGTTACAGCGAGAAATGCCAGGGCACTTCCCGTCCCCTTAAGGCGTCTCCCGGCAAAGGTAAACATACTCTTTGCTCTTCCTGAAGGCACAAACTCCTCCCCCGGGGTGATGATCACTGTAACTCCGGTAAAAGCCTCGTCAAATTCCTGTTCTGAAATGACAATATTGCCCCTTGCGGGATCATTTATATATACCTTTCCTCTTTTGAAGCCGCAGAGCACTACGAAATGATTGAATTCCCAATGTATTATACAGGGGAAGACCGCACTGGTTTTCAGGGCATCAGGTTCAAAGCGGTATCCGGTAGCATTAAAGCCATAGGATCTTGCGGCTCTTGCAATGTTTCCGGCCTTGGCTCCGTCACGTGAGACACCGCAGTCCTCCCTTGCCTGTTCAAGAGGAATCCATTTGCCGTAATAAGCCATCACCATGGTAAGGCTCGCTGCTCCGCATTCAAGTGCTTCCATCTGCATAACGACGGGAACCTTTGCCACTCCTTTTTTTACCGGCTTTTTTATTGTCGTTTTCCTATCTGATGACATAGCTTATCGGTGGTACTTCCTTTACTCCGGTATCTGTGTTTACGCGTATTGTTCCAAATACAGCCCAGAACAGCGTCCCGAAGATAAGGATCAGTGTTGCAAAAAGGATCAGCCACACGGAGGGTGTGGTAACCTTGATATAATCATTAAGCTGTTCGGGATTGGATATTCTCTTAAGGCTCTTGTCACGAAATATTGATCTTTCACTCATAGTTTTTCCCTCGGGATTTTTGCTTTCCAGGAAGGCACTTTTGGCGTTTGCATCATAATTATACTGTATTGAGGTCAACAAAAAAAGCCCCTGTAGCTATACCCGGCCGGAACCGTGTACAAGGTGTGGTGGATAGGTTATAATACAAGCG
>CADCQV010000366.1 GCA_902803625.1 uncultured Lachnospiraceae bacterium | reverse complement strand
GTGCTTTCCGAGGGAGCCTCTTCGGTTGAACTTTCTTCCTCCGAAGCCTCTGTTGAAGAAGCCTCTTCCGTAGCAGCCTCTGTAGACACTTCGGTAGTTTCTTCCGTAGTTTCTTCCGTAGTTTCTTCCGTAGTTTCTTCGGTAGATTCTTCCGTAGTACTGTCCTCTTTTTCCTCTTTGTCCGAATAAAGGGTGACCCTCAATTCATCGGGGAATTGTATGTCCTTTTTTTTGGAACCGATAGGGAGATACTGATATGAAATATCCTCCGGCAGTTCCTCAAAGAAGGTTATGACCCTTCCGTTCACGGAACTGTCCGCATTGACAATATAGCTCCCGATATTAAGGGTGCTGCTTATCACTGCAACCGAAAGTGTGGCTGCAAAAGCCTTTTTTCTGAATGAACTTAATTTACACCATTTATTCTTAAACATATCAAACCCCCGCTTCCCGAAAGATAATCTTTCTGAGGCAAAATCAGGATCCGCTGAAAGATATTTAAAAAAATACAATTTATTTTATCATATTTCAGCAGAATTTCACTATTTTTTTTAAAATAGTAGTCCTTTCCCACCATTTAGTTCAAATATTTTCAGGGCTGCAGAAACCCTTTTTTTCCGGACAGCCCATTTCAGATATTTCTATCCCTGTATTTCTTTTTACGACAAAAGCTGCGATCTGGCACTTTGACTTTTTGCGCTTTAAACATGTTATAATCATCCTGTCACCAAAGGCAGCGAATCACAGTTTTGATTTATCCGTATGTACATCAATCCAAGAATACACATACTGTCCGGGGCAATAAGGAACGTCGCGCTTTTGAAGATCATTGCGGCCATCTTTGAGGGTATTCTCCGGCTCATGCTGAAAAAGGGAACGACCCTGAGTCCCGATATGATCGATATCGTGCTCTGGCGTTCCCAGTTTCTGATCTCTGCAGCGCAGATAATACTTACATTTTTGCTGTTCTTTAACTCCTGGAAAAAACTGACCCGCTATATAGATGTGATCCCGGAGGATGACCGGAAAGCCATGGGGGATCTGCAGGAGGAATACTTCGGTGAAAACATCGCCTCCCTTTCCGTGACCTCAATAAAGAGTCTCATTGAGCTCTGGGCCGTGATCTTTACAGGAGCGGAGCTTTTGTACTGCTTTACCTCCCTGATGTACAGGAGATTCACCTCCCTTTTGATGCTGGCCCTGTTTAACGGAAGCACCGTTTCCGCAAATTTCTTTGTGATGCTTTACAATATGACCCACGGCTTCAAATATCAGGAGATCCTCTCATCCATCCTTCTCGGAGTGTTCATAACCGGGATATTCCTGAATGACAGGATATTAAAGCTTTCCTCGCTTTCGGTCCTTATCATTTTCCTGCTGGCCTTCGCTCTGTTCGATATGCAGACGGTAAACATAATGGGCCGTGACATCGGTCTCGTCTGGACCTCCGTGGTCTGCCATGTTTCCGAGACCGTCGGTCTCTTCCTCCTGTCCTTCTATCTCTCAAGGCATTATAAGGGTCTGTGATCAGAAGAACCTTATCTTCTTTACCATATCTATGAATTCCCTGTTGTTTCTCGTATGACTGAAGAGGTCTATGAGCTTCTCCGTGGCATCATCACTTTTCAACCCGTTCAGTGCCTTATGAATGATGTCAGCAGCCTCCTGCTCCTCCCTGGTAAGGAGAAGGTCGTCACGCCGGGTGCTGGATTTCTGCAGATCTATGGCAGGGAACACCCTCTTTTCCTGCAGCTTCCTGTTCAGCACCATTTCCATATTGCCTGTACCTTTGAATTCCTCGTACACCACATCATCCATCTTGCTTCCGGTATCCACAAGTGCTGTGGCAAGAACGGTCAGGCTTCCGCCCTCTCTCATATTACGGGCGGCACCGAAAAATCTCTTCGGCATATGGAGAGCCGCGGGATCCAGACCTCCGGACAGAGTCCTTCCTGAAGGCGGAACCGTGAGGTTATAGGCTCTTGCAAGCCTTGTGATGGAATCAAGGAGTATCATAACGTCATGCTTATGCTCCACCAATCTCCTTGCCCTCTCAATGACCATTTCCGAAACTCTCTTATGATGCTCCGGCAGCTCGTCAAAGGTGGAGTAGATAACCTCCACATTCTTTCCCTGAATGGATTCCTTTATATCCGTAACCTCCTCGGGACGCTCGTCGATAAGGAGGATGATAAGCCTTATATCCGGATAGGACTTTGTAACCGATTTTGCAATATTCTTTAATAATGTGGTCTTTCCGGCTTTGGGAGGGGAAACGATCATTCCTCTCTGTCCCTTGCCCACGGGGCTTATGAGATCCATCATCCTCATGGCCACATTATTGTTGCCGCTCTCCAGATTCAGCCTCTGATCCGGGAAGATGGGAGTCATATCCTCGAAATTATACCTGTGCTGAGCCTCCGCAGGAGAATAGCCGTTCACGGTCTTCACATAAAGAAGCGCCGAAAACTTTTCACCCTGGGTCTTTACCCTGGTATTTCCCACTATGATATCCCCGGTCTTCAGATTGAATCTCCGTATCTGGCTCGGGGCAACATATACATCATTCTCTCCCGGCAGATAGTTTTCACATCTTATGAAGCCGTAACCGTCAGCCATAACCTCCAGTATGCCGTCGGCAGTCTCACCGGAATCAAGTGCCTCCTTTTCCTGTGATATCCTTTCGATCTCGGAGGAGTCCCCCTCTTCCTTTTCTGCCTTTTCGGATCTGCCTTCACCTTTGGAAGCCTGAGCCTCCTTTTCCCTTTTTGCAGCATCCTCCCTTTCCATCTTGTCGGCCTCTTTCACCAGGAGATCTATTATCTCACTCTTTTTCATGGTGGAAATGCCCTTAATGCCTCTGGACTTAGCCAGCTCCTTTAATTGCGCTAACGGTAGTGTCTCTAGTTTTTCTCTCATAATTCCTCTTTTTCTGGATTTTTTCCGGATAAACGGAACACCGACGGGAAAAGGATCTGTTCCCTTCCCGGCAAACGAAATATTGAACGCCTTGCATTATACACCATTCCTTCCGCAAAATGCAAGGCTTTACCGCCTATATTACTTCACGTAAACCTCTGTCCATGCCGGGAGGAAACCCGAGCGTATGCCGGTATCCAGCGAAAGGGAATGACTCTCACTGGTTCCGTAGAAGGGGATATGCCCCCTTTCAAAAACCTTCTTTTTCATTTTTTCGGTAAGGTAGACCGCAAGGCCATGGCCTCTGAATTCCGGCAGCACATCTATCCCGATCTGCCAGAGCCTCTTCCCGTCCTCGGAAACCCCGGACATTCCCGCGATCCCCTCTTTATTCCCCTTTTCAGTGAGTAAAAGCCCTATCCTGTCCGGCTGCCTATTCGAAAAAACCAGGGCATGCCTGAAGGGATTGTCTTCTCCGTATTTTTCCTTCCACTCCGCTATCTCCTTATCGTAGAGCCAGTATTCATCGAAGGGTATGTCCTCATACTCATTGTCGGTGAAAGACGGGTCCGGAAGCATATATACATGGGTATCCAGTATCTCATGGCCGTATTCATTGAGCATTTTATCAAGCTCCCTTAGGTTCTCAAACTTACAGAACCACTCCACCTTATAGTCCGAGTATTTTTTCCTTACACGGTCTATTATCTTCGGATCCGCCATTATATAGGCGTCCCCCTTATAAATAATGGCACGGAAAAACGGGGAAACATTGTCAACGAGTCTCGCTCCAGGAAGCTCTGCGCTCTCATTTATCATTATGCCGGAAGCATTTTCCCTTTTGCAGTTTGTATCCAGCCTGAACTGCTCTCTTGCGTAACTGTCTATATCTATGTTCATTAACTTAGTCTTCCTTCTTCAAAGATCCTTCGCTTCGCTCAGGATGACACCATCTCAATTATCTTCTCCCGGATCTCCCGGATAGTATAACCCTCTTCCCTCTGTCTCCGGATAAGCACGGTCCTTATCCCCAGAGCCTCCGCAGCGTCCAGCTTTTCCTTAAAGCCCCCTGCTCTGCCGCTGTCCTTGGTAACGAGATAGCTTATATCCTGTTCCTTAAAGACCCTTAAGTTCTCCTCATAGGAAAAGGGACCCTTTCCGTATATCACATTTGAAAGCTTAAGCTTCCTGCATATCTCACGGGATTCCACAGCCGGAAGCACCCGAACCACCAGTCTTTTTTCGTAATCCGGTATGACACGGTATTTTTCAAGCTCCTTGGCTCCGGTTGACACGAATATCCGCCCCTCAGTACCCTTTAGATAACCGGCTGCCTCCTCTATGCTGTCAAAAACCGCTTCAAAGGAAGACAGCTCCATATCAGCGGAAACGCCGCTTTCGCGTACAAGCCTTAAATACCTGATCCCCTTCTTTGAAGACGCAGCCCTTATATTCTCCGTAGCCTGTACCGCGTAGGGATGCGTTGCATCTATCACCGTATCAAAGCCGGTGATAAGCTCCAGAATCCCATCCGCATCAAGCCTTCCGGTCCTCACTGAAATATGCTCTCCGGGCGTAAGAAGCTCCTTCCCGTAATCTGTTGCAACGCTTACAAGAGTTTCCACTCCATATTCCTTTAAGAATTCCGAAAGGATCCTGCCCTCACTGGTCCCTCCAAAAAGAAGCACCCTCATAAAAGCCTGTACCTCTCTTTGCCGTTCCAGCTGTCAAAGGTGATCATTTCGTTATAGACCTTAAGCACCATATCAAGGAGCGGGATAAGCATAAGGGCACCGCACCCTTCTCCCGTAAACATCCCTCCGTCGATAAGAGGTGAAAGCCCCAGAGCTTCCAGAATAAGCTTTCCGCCTTCTTCCTTTGAAGAGTGGGAGGGCAGCATATAATCCGAAGCAAGCCTGTTCATCCTGAAGGCCAGAAGTGCAGCGACTGCTGAAATAAATCCGTCGATGATGACCGGGATCCTGTATACCGCGCCTCCTAAAAGAACTCCCGTAAGCCCCGCTATGTCCAGTCCTCCGATCTTACTTAAGATATCAAGGGGATCATCCTTATCCGGTGAATGCCTGTTTAATATGGCTTTCACAACGGAAGTTTTCCGTGCAAGTCCCTCCTCGGAGAGCCCCGCTCCTCTTCCCGTTACCTCTTCCGCTTCCCTTTCCAGTAGAAAAGCCGTGATAACGCTGCTGACAGTTGTATTGCCTATGCCCATCTCCCCTGTGGCGATAATGTCACATCCCTTTTCCTTAAGGGATCTCACGGAATCTATCCCGGTAAGTACGGCCTTCTCCGCCTCTTCCCGTGTCATTGCCTCTTCCCTTGCGATGTTCCCGGTGCCATAACGCACCTTGACCAGAGGATCCGTTAGTCCCTCTATGTCCTCCCTTACTCCGATATCCACTGGAAAAACCTTAACTCCCGCATATTCAGCTATCCTGCAGGCAGAGGTATCCCCTTTAAGGAAATTCTCCGAAACCACCCTTGTCATATGCTGTCCGGTCTGGGTCACTCCTTCTTCAACCACACCGTTATCCGCGCACATAATTATAAGTGAACGCTTTTTCAGGCTGAAGCTTGTTTCTCCCCTTATTCCCGCGATCCTTACTATCAGGTCCTCAAATTTACCGAAGCTTTTCAGGGGCTTTGCTATATTAAGCCAGTGCTCCCTTGCCTTCTCCATAGCTTCCTTATCAGGCTCCCTTATCTCTTTAAGGAGCCTCTCCAGCTTCCCGGACAACCTGTTTCACACTCCCTCATCCATTATTCTGTAAATTCTCTCCATATCAAGGCTCTTTCTCAGCGTCCTTGAAAGAAGCCTGTACTGGCTCTCCTTATATTCCCTCATATCAACGGCACCGTTTCCGAAAATACCGTCACTAAATCCTCTTCTTTTTAGCAGGGCCTTTATTATGGTCTCCATGATCTCCTTACTGTCAAAGATCCCGTGAACATATGTCCCGTACACATTTCCCTTCGATATCACGGCTCTTCCCGTAAGTCCCTCCGAAACCCCCATATGTATTTCGTAGCCTTCAAAGCCTGCACTGTTAAGGCCTGAAAAGACCCCCTTCAGGCCTTCTATGACGCCGCTTACCTGCCGTCTTTTCTTTTCCGCCGAAAAAACGGTATTGATATCAAGGAGGGAAAGTCCCTTTTCCGATCCTCCGCCCTCGTTACTGTCGGGATCGGACAGTGTCTTCCCGAGTATCTGCAGACCTCCGCAGATACCGAAGACTACACCTCCGTTTTTCGCGTAGCTTCTTATCACTTTACCTATTCCCGTCTCCTTAAGCCAGTGAAGGTCACTTAAGCTGTTCTTGGTCCCGGGGATTATCAGCATATCCGGGATCCCAAGCTCTGACATATTCCCGACATACCTTAAGCCGGCCTCGCTCACCGGCTCAAATGCCTTGAAATCCGTGAAATTAGAAATGCGGGGAAGCCTTATAACGGCAATATCCAGGATTCCTCCGGAGGCTTTACCGGAAAGACCCTGACTTAAGCTGTCCTCATCATCAAGTCGTATATCCATATAGGGAACCACACCGAGAACCGGGACAGAAGTGAGCTCTTCTATCATCCCGGCTCCGTCTCCCAGTATCGAGGGATCTCCCCGGAATTTATTTATGATAAGTCCCTTTAGATATTGTTTTTCCTCTTCCTTAAGGAGTGACACCGTACCTTTGAGCTGGGCAAAAACCCCGCCCCGGTCTATATCCGAGGCAATGAGTACAGGAGAAGAAAAAAGAGCCGCTATACCGAAATTCACTATATCGTTCTTATTTATGTTTATTTCCACGGGACTTCCTGCCCCCTCCAGAACGATAATGTCGTTTTCCCTTTCAAGGCTATGAAAGGCATCTTCTATCACGGGGACAAGCTTCTTCTTCTCCCTGAAATAATCGGCAGCGTTCATATCACCATACACCTCTCCCATGACTATCACCTGGGAGAGTGCGTCACCTTCCGGCTTCAAAAGTATCGGATTCATCCGTACATCAGCCTTAATCCCTGCTGCCTCAGCCTGCATGACCTGGGCTCTCCCCATTTCGAGGCCCTCTGATGTTACAAAGGAATTAAGCGCCATATTCTGGGATTTAAAAGGTGAAACCCTGAAGCCGTCCTCCTTAAAGATACGGCAAAGACCTGCAGCAAGAAAGCTTTTCCCCACACCTGACATGGTGCCCTGGATCATGATCTTTTTTGCCATTTATATATTAATCTCCGTATATTTCCTTCAAAGCCTTCATAAGCTTTTCATTGGACGCCTCATCCTGTACGGAAATCCTGTACCAGCGCCCGTCAAGACCTCTGAAATCACCGCATCTTCTTATGAGCATATTTCTTTCGAGAAGCAGGTCGTAGAGATTATGCCCATTTACGTCAGGTGCCGTGAAAAGGATAAAATCCGCCTCCGACTCAACGAAACGTATGCCCTTTTCTTCAAGATATGACATCTGGAGACAGATCTTGTTTTTTTCTCTTTTGATAAATGCTCTGGTATCAACGGGATGCTTCGTAAGAGCACAGGCCGCTATCCCGGCACTTTCCGCGACATTGGAGACAGACCATGGAGCCCTGGATTTTTCAAGCTTTTCAACGACTTCCGGATCCTTTATGATCCCGTAGCCCAGCCGAAGTCCCGGCAATGAATACATCTTTGTGAATGACTTCAGGATGATCAGATTATCATATCTTTCCGCCTCATCCACCATAGTGCATTCATTATATCTCGGGGAAAAGCCGGTAAAGCTCTCGTCGATCACAAGACAGACATCATTTTCACAGCATTTATCCAGAATCTTTTTCAGAAGCTCCTTTTCTATCATTCGCCCCGTGGGATTATTGGGGTTGCAGATAAAGAACATATCTATATCCCCGTTTATCCTGTCAAGTATATCCTCCTTTAGGTCAAAGTCATTTTCTTCCTTCAGAAGATAAAAGACCTTTTCGGTCCGGACACTGTCAACGGCTATCTCGTACTCCGTAAATGAAGGAGAAAGAAGCAGGGTTTTCTCCGGCTTAAGAGCCGCAACAAGCGCAAAGATCATCTCCGAGGCTCCGTTTCCGCAGATAATGTGTGTGGGATCCACTCCCTCCATTTTTCCAATGGCGGCCTTCAGCTTCTCCTGCCTCATATCGGGATACTTGTCCATATCTCCTATAGCCGATATGGCGGCTGCCCTTATCTCCTGCCTTATACCGAGAGGATTCGTATTTATGGAAAAATCCAGGACATCCTTATCGAAGGAATAGATGTCCCCTCCATGTGTTCTCTGCATTTACTGTCCTTTCAGTCAACCTGAGCACTTCTGTCATCCTGAGGAGCGAAAGCGACGAAGGATCTTTTCACCGGCTTCCTTAAACGTGTCCCGGCTTACCAACTTTATTTTCGCGGGATCATCCTCAATCCTCCAGAAAGTTGATCTTTCCCTCTGACATAGAAGCGATCCGGGCAAGGGAGTAGGTCTCAATCCCGGCTTCCGTAAGCTTACTCCGTCCGGGCTGGAAGGACTTTTCAATGAGTACGCCAAGTCCGGCAACGGTCGCATGTGCCATCCTTACGAGCCTTATGGCTCCTGTAGCGGCTTCGCCGTTTGCGAGGAAGTCATCTATTATCAGCACGTGGTCACTGCTGTCTATTACCTTTCTGGATAAGGTCAGCTCGTAGTTTGTCCCCTTGGTGAAGGAGGTGACCATGGTCTGATAGAGGTCATCATTCAAAACCTTTGAGGGCTGCTTTTTGAAAAATACAAGGGGCAGC
>CADCQV010000365.1 GCA_902803625.1 uncultured Lachnospiraceae bacterium | reverse complement strand
GAAGCCATTACATTGATAAGCTCATCACTTAAATCCTTCGGATGGCTGGACATGAAGCGTATCCGTTTAAGCCCCTCTATCTTTTCGATCTCTCTTAAAAGCTCCGGAAAGGTGACTTTATCCGACAGGCCTTTTCCGTATGAATTAACATTCTGTCCGAGGAGCATAACCTCCTTTACCCCATCGGAAACAAGAGCCTCGATCTCCCTTATGATATCCTTTATCTCACGGCTTCTCTCCCGCCCCCTTACATAGGGCACTATGCAGTAGCTGCAGAAATTATTGCAGCCGTACATTATATTTACGCCGCTCTTAAAAGAATATTTACGTTTTGAGGGCAGCTCTTCCACTATCTCTCTTTCGTGCTCCCAGATATCGATTATCTGTGAACCGGACTCTATCCTTTCATTAAGGAGCTCAGCAAGCTTATAGATATTGTGGGTTCCGAAAATAAGATCCACAAAGGGATAGCTTTTCTTTATCTTCTCTATAACAGAGCTTTCCTGCATCATACAACCGGAAAGGCATATGAGAAGGCCGGGGTTTTTATCCTTAAGGCCCTTAAGAACCCCCAGTCTTCCGAAAACACGCTGATCCGCATTATCCCTTACGGTACAGGTGTTATATAAAATAACATCTGCTTCTTCTTCGCTTTCTGAGCTTTCAAAGCCGGACTTAATAAAGACCCCGGCCATTTTTTCAGAATCCCTTTCATTCATCTGGCAGCCGAAGGTCTGTATGAAAAAACGGGAACGCCGCTTATTTTTTTCGAAAAAAGCAGCATTCCTCTGCATAAGCTTATTTATAAAATAATACTGTCTCTCCGGTTCCTTCCCCGGCGGAGAGGAAACAATCTTATCTATGTCTTCCATATTTTAACGTATGACCTCTTTTTCTGTGATTATCATATCCACCGGAACATCCCACTCCTCCGTAGGAACCTGCTCCACAACCTGACAGGCAAAGCCCATAGCTATCTTCCATACAAATTTCTCATAGCCCTTTTCCCTTAAATATCTGTCGAAATATCCCCTGCCATAGCCAAGCCTGTTAAAATCACGGTCAAAAGCGCAGCCCGGGATCAGCATCATATCGGGCTTATAATCGGAAGGAGGATATTCAACCTCCGGTTCGGGAATGCCTATACTGTTTTTCTTTATATCGGAGATCCTTCTTATCTCATAAAATTCCATATGTTTTTCATCAATGACCTTGGGAAGAGAGACCTTCTTTCCGCTGTTTATCATCTTGAAAACGGAATTCATGGTGGCGACCTCCGAGCCGTAGCCCGCAAAGGCAAAGATGTTCTCAGCGGTCTGGTATTCCGGAAGCTTGAAAAACCTGTCAAAGGCATAGTAGGAAGCCTTCTCCCTCTCCACCGGTGTCATGCACTCACGAAGAAGGACTATCCTTTTTCTCATGATTTCCTTTGTATCTCCTAATAAAACGATATCCCCCATCAGTCATCCTCCAGAAAATCAGGCAGATAAAAATCAGCTGTTTTCTTTGCATGAATATAGGTGCCTATTTCCTCTCCCGCTATGATCCTGTGTATATTATTCAGATCCTTTGCATTGGCTATGATCATATCAGCGCCTGAAGAAACCGCAATATGGGCAGCCTTAAGCTTCGTCGCCATTCCACCGGTTCCTACCCTTGAGCCGGTACTCTTCTTACCATAGGAATCCACCTCGTCAGTGAGATCAACGATCTCAGGGATAAAGTGTGCGTCCTTATTTCTCCTCGGATCATCATCATAGAGTCCGTCTATATCGGATAAAAGTATAAGAAGATCCGCCTCCGTAAGCGCCGTCACCATAGCGGACAGGGTATCATTATCCCCAAGCTCTATCTCATAGGTGGAAATGGTGTCATTTTCATTTACCACCGGAACCACACCGAGCTTTAAGAGCTCTGAAAAGGTGTTCTGGGCATTATAGCGGTTAAGGTCATTCCTTATTGTCCTCTTTGTCATAAGAACCTGCGCCGTAAGCTGGTTATACTCAGAAAAGAACTTCTGATAGATCATCATAAGCCTTGCCTGGCCAATGGCAGCCGCTGCCTGCTTTATCTGGAGCTTTTCATCACGGCCGTTTTCATTGACAGCTTCCCCGCTGTAATATACATCCTTAATATTTGCGGCCTTAAGCCCTACGGAGATGGCACCTGAAGACACCAGTATCACGTCCCTTCCTCCGTTATGGAGATCTGTAAGCTCTCTGACCAGCTTCTCTATCCTTATAAGATCCGCACCTCCGGTCTCCTTATGTGTAACGGAGCTGGATCCTATCTTTATTACTATTCTTTTATGTTTTGAAAAATCACGCATCCTGTTTAATATAACACACAACCTTACTTTCTGCCAGCCTGTCCCGTCAGTGCTGCCAGGATAAACGCATCACTATCTCCACCCGCATTGACTGCATATCTGCAAGCATACTCCTGCATAATAATACAAATAAATGAATTTTTCTTTGACTTATTATTTTCTCTGCGGTAGTATGGACAAATGAACAATTTAGAAACAAAATTTTATAATGCATTCATTGTTAAGGACAGATGGATCCTGTACCTTAAGGGTCTCGGCGTTACCCTGGAGATCGCCGTGGCTGCAGGCATCATTGGCATCATAATAGGCTGTATCATCGCTCTTATGAGGCTTTCAGAGCCAAAGAACGGAAGGAAGCACACATTATGGTGGTATATAGCTACGGCCTATGTGGACGTAATAAGAGGAACCCCCTCCGTACTGCAGCTTCTCATTATGTGGTTCATAGTCTTTTCATCCTCAAAGAACGGGCTTTTAGTTGCATCCCTGTCCTTCGGCATAAACTCCGGAGCCTACGTTTCCGAGATAATAAGAGCCGGAATACTTGCTGTTGATAAGGGACAGATGGAAGCAGGAAGATCCTTGGGTCTCACAAAGGCTATGACCATGAAGGAAATAGTCCTTCCACAGGCATTCAAAAACGTTCTTCCGCCCATCGGAAACGAATTTATCATGCTTATCAAGGAAACCGCCATTGTAGGTTATGTGAGCCTGTCGGATCTTACAAGAACCGCGAGCCAGATATCAAGCCGTACCTACGAAGCATTTATGCCTCTTATTGGCGCAGCTGTGATCTACTTCATAATCATAAAGATACTCACCCTTCTTCTGGAGGCACTGGAAAGGAGGCTGAGAAAAAGTGATAACCGTTAAAAACCTCTGCAAAAGCTTCAACGGGGTAAAGGTACTGGATAATGTGTCCACAAGGATCGAACAGGGCGAAAAGGTTGCGATAATCGGACCCTCCGGTTCGGGAAAAAGTACACTTCTCCGCTGTCTTAACCTTCTGGAAACCCCGGATTCCGGCGAAATCTGGTTTGAGGACAAGCTCATAACAGATCCGAAAACCAATATTAATAAGATACGCGAGCATATGGGGATGGTCTTCCAGAGCTTTAATCTGTTCGCCAATAAGACCGTTATGGAGAATATTACACTCGCTCCCGTAAAACTTGGGTTACTGTCAAAGGAGGAAGCAAAGGAAAAGGCTCTTTCACTTCTTAAACGTGTAAATCTGGAGGAAAAGGCCGATTCCTACCCCTCTTCCCTTTCAGGCGGACAGAAGCAGCGTATCGCCATAGTACGCTCCCTTGCTATGAATCCGAAGGTCATGCTCTTTGACGAACCGACCTCTGCCCTTGATCCGGAGATGGTTGGTGAAGTGCTGGATGTTATTAAAAGCCTTGCGGAAATCGGTATGACAATGGTTATTGTTACCCATGAAATGGGCTTTGCCCGTGAGGTGGCTACCAGGGTGCTCTTTATCGAGGACGGCGGCATAGCCGAGGAGAATCCCCCTGAGCTCCTGTTTAACTCACCTCAGTCAAAGAGGCTGCAGGAATTCCTGTCCAAGGTGTTGTGAGCCCGTTGCCTTTCTGTGCGGACACCCACCTGGCAGATGTAGGATTTTACCCGGATATCCATTGGGCAGATGCAAGTCAGATCACGCTCTCTACCTTTGTTTTGCACCGAAATATCTGGACGGTGCTCCGGAGAAAAAGAGCGCTTTCTCCTGCGCACCGCCACATTTCGGTGCAAAACTGCAGTCGCTCGCTATCGATCTGCCTTGCAGCCGCCGTATGGATATCCGTGGGTAGGCTTTCAATGACGTACAAGTTGGTGTCATTCTGTGCGAAGCAAAGAATCTTCTTTTTCCGGATGGAAAGATCCTTCGCTGGCGCTCAGGATGACAGGATAAGGGCACTCAAGATGACAAGATAAGGACGCTCAGGATAACAGGAAAAGAGCTCTCAGAATAACGCAGTTTTTACACAATGAAAGTGTATTAATATAAGGAGGAGAAAAATGAAAAAGTTACTAGGTGTTATTTTATCAACCGCAATGGTCGTTAGTATGATGGCCGGCTGCGGTGCAGGTGGAAGCACAGGCTCAGCTTCCAAATCAGAGGCTCTCTCTGACGGAGTCCTCACAGTGGGCACAAATGCGGAGTTCCCGCCCTTTGAATATGTGGGGGATGACGGCGAACCCGACGGCTTTGACATGGCTCTGATCAAGGCTATAGGTGATGAGCTTGGCGTAAAGGTAGTAATTGAAAATATGGACTTTGATTCTTTGGTGTCCGCCATCGGTTCAAAGACAGACGTAGCCATTGCCGGAATGACCGTTACGGATGAAAGAAAGCAGTCTGTGGACTTTTCCGAACCCTATTTTGATGCGGTGCAGCATGTTCTGGTACCGGTCGGCTCCGATATCTCAAGCGCTGACGACCTTGAAGGAAAGAAAATAGGTGTACAGCTTGGAACAACAGGAGATTTCCTTGTGGAGGATATCGAGGGTGCCACCGCAGCGCAGTACACTAAGGCTGTTGATGCCGTAAATGATCTGGTTAACGGCAGGGTAGATGCGGTAATAGTCGACAGTAATCCCGCAGGAGTTTTTGTAAAGAACTTTGAGGGAGTCATAACGGATCTTGACGGCGCCGACTTCGGCTTCGAGGTTGAAAACTATGCCATCGCTATTCCGAAGGGAGACAGTGAATTAAAGACTGCGATCGACAATGCACTAAAGAAGCTAAAGGAAAACGGCACTTACGATGAGCTGGTAAAAAAGTATATCTGATCAGTACTTAAGCAGTGCTTCGGCACACTTTAGTCCGTCAATGGCGGCGGACATAATGCCTCCGGCATAGCCGGCGCCCTCTCCGGCGGGGAAAATCCCGGGAACCGAAGACAGGAAATTCTCATTTCTAAGTATCCTGACCGGTGAGGAAGTACGGCTCTCAACTCCGGAAAGCAGGGAATCCGGGTCATCAAAGCCCTGTATCCTCTGACCAAAGGAGCCAAAGGCAGAAATAATATCACTTGATATGAAATCAGGGAGGATATTTCTTATGTTTCCGTAAGAGTATCCTCCTTTGCATTGGGGACTGATTTTTCCAAAGCCCTCACTAATCCTGTTTTCACGAAAATCATCAAGTCTCTGGCAGGGTATCAGGCCCTTCCCTTCAGAAAAAGCTCTTCTTTCAAGCTCCCTCTGGAACTCCATGCCTGATAATACCCCGGCCTGTCCGTATCCCAGCTCAATATAGTCGGACGGGGATACGGTCACGACGATCGCGGAATTGGCGTTCAGACCGTCCCTCCCGGAATAGCTCATACCATTAATGCAGAGCATCCTCTCCTCACTTGAGGAATTAACCACATAGCCCCCCGGACACATGCAGAAGGAATAGACTCCCCTTCCGGAGGGGGCACGGAATGTTAGCTTATAATCCGCATTTCTACGGATACGCTCCCTTTCCGCCCCGAACATAGCCCGGTTGATGTCTTCCTGCAGATGCTGCACCCTGATACCCACGGCAAAGCTCTTTGGCTCCATTATAAGAGAAGCATTCAAAAGCCCTTCGAAGGTATCCCTTGCCGAGTGGCCAATTGCAAGGATAAGCCGCTCACAGCTTATAAACTCCTCATCATTAATATAAATACCCTTTAAGAGCCCGTCCCTGTCCGTTTCAAAACCCGTAAACCTGGATCTGAACCTGACAGTACCGCCGTGATCTATAATGTCACGCCTGATACTTTTTACGATCCTCTTTAAGACATCAGAGCCGATATGAGGCTTATTATCAGTAAGAATAGTCTCAGGAGCCCCGTATTTCACAAAGCTGTCAAGAACGAAGCGGTTCCGGTTTTCCTTATCCCTGATGCCGGTATTCAGCTTCCCGTCAGAAAAAGTCCCTGCCCCGCCTTCACCGAACTGCACATTGCTTTCAGTATCAAGAATCCCCTTATCCCAGAGCTCCATAACCTTCCCGGCTCTTATATCAACCTCGTCTCCCCTCTCCAGAACAAGAGGTTTAAGACCGGCATAAGAAAGACAGAGAGCCGCAAACATCCCGGCAGGACCGAAGCCCACAACCACCGGTGGATTTTCTATTATAGCCCCGGAAACCGGCTTCGGAAGCGAATAGCATTTCTCCGAATATAATGATACTCTCCTGTCCCGCAGCCTGTTTAATATCTTCTCTTCATTGGGGACTGAAACCGCCACCGCATAAATATGCTTAATATCATTCTTACGCCTGGCATCAAGGGATTTCTTAATAATTTGCAGCTCCTTAAGATCAGCTGTCCTGACCTTAAGAATTTTAGCAGTCTTTTTGTAAAGCTCCTCCGTATTCAGTTCGTGATCCGACCGGATCTCGTTTATTCTCAACATTTGCGATTTCCTCCCCCGAAGCTACGAAAACCCTGATACCGCCATCCCCGCCTGTCTGAGTGCATGTAAATCCTGAAATTCAGGCAGTGTTTGCAAGGCAGATTGAATAGCGAATGACTGCAGTTTTGGGCCGAAACGTGGCGGTGCGAAGGAGAAAGCGCTCTTTTTTCTCCGGAGCACCGTCCAGATGTTTCGGCACAAAACAAAGGTAATGAGCGTAATCTGATTGCAAATACTGACTGAATTTCAGAAACAAACCACAGCCCCGGCTGCCGCACACCCCGCCTGTGGCAGGCTCAGCCCACAGCCCCGGCTGCCGCCAGCCCCGCGGTTAAGCCGCTCGCCCAGGCAAAGTGGAGGTTAAAGCCGCCGCAGTCCCCGTCCGCATCCAGACACTCACCGGTAAAAAAAAGCCCCGGCACATTTTTCGCAGAAAGATCCGGATTCAGACAGTCCGCGGTAATGCCGCCGCTGGTCACCTGGGAAACAGCAAATTCACCGGTACCCGTGATTTCAAAACGCATGTTCTTTATTAAATTGGTAATGTCACGGATAAGAGTGTCATTCAGGATGCCGTGAAAGGCTCTGCCCTTAAATAAAAGATTTTCAAGCTTCTCACAGATATTAACGGAGAGTCTCTCCGAAAAGATCCCGGTAAACAGAGCAGTCGGAGGATCCTCCTCCTTAATACGGCCGACCCTGTTATTCAAAAGTGAAAAAACAAAAGCATCATCAAACTCCGGCAGAAAATCAATGGAAATATAACAGCTTCTCTCCTCTTTAAGGGCTCTGGCAGCTCTCCCGGAAAGATCAAAGATACAGATACCGGAAGGACCTCCGGCATTGATCTGCAGCTCACCTGTAGAAGAAGCTGCAAAGGAATCATCAATAAAAAGCTTAACGGAAACAAGGGCTCTGACTGTATTATCGTTAAAAAACGGATCCGGAGATAATAACCTCGTAAGAGCCGGAAGAGGCCGGGCAACGGAAAGAGCGAATTTCTCCGCAAAATAATAGCCATCTCCTGTAGAACCGGTCTTAGGGGCAGCCTTTCCGCCGGTAGCAACTATAACCGCATCAAAAGGAGTCTCATCCTTCGATCTTTTATTGTTATTCAGGTGAAAAAGATCCAGAAAGAAAAGCTCCCCCTTCTTATCAATGCCTTTAACCTGCACCCGTGGGTGAAAAGCCACATGGCGCTCCTTCAGGGCATCGATCAGAATGTCATTAACCGAAGCGGCAGAATCCGAGCGGGGATAATACCCCCCGTTTTTAATGTGGAAAAGGAGTCCGAAGGAAGAAAAAAGCTTAAGGATATGATCCCTGTCATAGCGAGCGAAAATATCGGAAACAATGCCCGAATCAGAAAGACTGCCCCGGAAATGGGGAGCGGGATCCGATTCATTTAAGAAATTACACTTTCCGTTACCGGTCTGCAAAAGCTTCCGGCCGGGAAAATCATTTTTATCAAAGAGGGAAACCCGTGAGTTCCCGGAAGCAGCGATGGCAGCCATCATTCCGGAGGCTCCGGCACCGATAACAGCGATATTCTTCAAGATCAAAGCACCTTCAGAGCCTTAGCTATTTTAACAAACGCAGTGCCGCCGGGCACTTCGTAAAGCTCTTCCTTTCTGATACCCCTAAGCTTCAGTATGGAAACAAAATAAACCATAGCCCCGAAAAATATGGACAGAAGTACGCTGATAATATTGCCGGTGAAGAAGGAAAACAGCCTGTACAAAGCAAAGACCACTATCCCCATCACAGTGGAGGCGATGGCCGGAATAAAGAAGGTACGAACCATTTCCTGCTTGTAGTGGAGATATCTCCTGATGGAAAACTGGTTCATTATACACATAAGGACGGAAAAGATAAGGGCAGAAAAAATCACGCCGTAAATCTCCATATCAAATTTCTCCATCATCACATACAGAGCCGCAAGATGGATAATAAGAGCAATCGCGGAATGCCTGACCGGCACCTCCAGATGGTTGATTCCCTGCAGAATACCGTTACTCAGGGTGGAAATGGAGGTAAAGATGATCGTGACCGCGCCGACGGACAGCATCTTTGCGGCAAGCTCCACATCCCCGGTAAAGAGCATAGAAAGAATGGGCTTGGAAAGAACGATAAAACCGGCGGTACAGGGAAAGGCAATCAGCATAGTGAAACGCATGGCGGAAAAGATCTTCCTCTTTGCCCCCCGGATATTGTCTGAAGCCATACAGGCCGAAAGGGTCGGCACGGTGGATGAGCACATGGCATTGGCAAAGGCCACCGGAACATTAATGAGAAGCCTGTACTTACCGGAATAAATACCCCATATTTTTGTTTTTTCGACTGAATGCCCCTTAAGCGACATAAGCTTATTAAAGATACCGTTATCCAGCACATCGGAAATATTGTAGATAGCAGTACTTAAGATGACGGGAACAGCTGTTATTATTATAATCCTTATAATATTCCCCATCATTTCGTTCTGATGGTTGTCGTCCCTGAAAAGATGCTCTCTCTTCATGGCGGTATTAATGAGAAGAAGAATAAAAATAAGAACAATAAGCCCGGCAAGAGCCCCCATGCTGGTCCCAAGGGTACTTCCGGCAGCTCCGTAGGCGGGGGCATAGCTGTTATTGGAAAGAAGGGCCGCCACCCTCTTTCCGTATGAAAAAAAGGCGGAAGCCGCCAGTATGCTGACAACCGCATTCACAATCTGCTCGATTATCTGGGAAACAGCTGTGGGGATCATGGTGCCCATACCCTGGAAATACCCGCGTAAGACGCCCATAATCGCAACTATAAGAAGGGTCGGGGCAAAGATACGGAGTGCAATGGCGCTTCTCGGCTCACTCATAAGGGTGCCCGCGAAAAACTCCGCACCGAAAAAAACCGCAAGGCAGACCACCGAGCCTGAAATAAAGGCAAAGATCAGTCCACCATGGAAAACACGTCTGGCATTAATGAATTCCTCCTTTGAATATCGGGCGGAAACAACCTTTGATATCGCAAGGGGAAGGCTGTAGGAGGAAATAAGGAGCATAATATTATAGATCTGATAGGCCGCCGCGTAATAACCGTTGCCCTCGTCACCGATTATATTGGTAACCGGGACCCTGTAAAAAAGACCGATGATCCTTGTAATTATCCCGGCAATGGCGAGAATACCGCCCTGTATTATGAAATTATGACTTTTTCGTTTTCTGGAAGCCATTAATTCTCTACTTGATCACAACCTTGTCGGCCTCGGTATCCTGAATGATAAGAACCCAGGTTTTACCCTGATTCATGACTATTTCTTTTCCGGTGTTGTCGAAGTACCTTACAGAGCCCGTATCGCCGTCAAAACGTATCCAGGTGCCGTCACGGGCCATTCCATGGGTAATGTAGGTCATCTTCCCGCCGGAATGACAGTCGAAGCCCAGGTAGCCCTTCTCATCCACAACCTCCCAGGAGGAATACTGAAGGATGATATTGTCTACCGCAAGCTGCTCCTTGTTCTCGGCATCAATCTGTTCCTCACCGTACTCAAACCTGTAATACTTAGAGTCTTTGGGATTGTAATCAAACCAGGGCTTGTTTATAAGATAGCCGGGTTCGACATGGGTCGCTTCATAGGCATCCGGCGAATCAGGCACTATGATCTCTCCGTCAAGCGCAAAGGTGAACTTTCCCTTATAATTACTGCTGTAATTATTGTCATAACCTTTGATCTCAATGCCCTTCTTAACCCCCTTTGCGGAAGCATAGGCATTGTGCGGTGCCACCCTGTCTGTGGTCCGGTAAAAAACCGTATCCCCTTCACTGGAAAGCCCGCTCAGGTTATCGACAAAATCCTGCTCCAGTAAGGGCATTGCATATGCCGACTGCCCGTAATGACAGTAGATCGCGTCAAATTCCAGGGCATAATAAACGAAATAATTCCTGCAGGAACGGACGGAGCCGATCTTCTGAAGCTCGTCGTAATTCTCGAAAATGCCCATCATACGGGTAAGAGACCCTTCAACCACGCACTCGTAGAGCACATCGGCCATGGAAGTGCCGCTCATCGGCTGTGCATCCTCGATATTATTCAGCATAACGGCTATGGGACGGCGTTCCCCGATCTCCTTCGGAACAAGTTTGCCGCTCAAATAGCTTCTGATATACCCGTCCTTCTCTTCTCTCGGCATCCCGTAGGAAGAGCTGTGGTCATACTCCGCGATAAGTCCGCTTGGATTCACCACAGACTCCGCGGATACCGTGGACTCGGTCTCCGCCTGGAAATCCGAATAGGCATTTATATCGGAAACCTCCTCCGAACCGTTTTCAACCCCGTTCTCCGGGGATAAGTCCTTTTTCGCCGTGCCTCCCCCGCAGGAAGAAAAAATGAGACTTGAAAGGACTGCTGCAACAAGAACTAAACTTAGAAATCTTTTATTAACCATCTTATCTTTCTATACCAAGCGATGAAAGCGCCTTCTCCTGTTTATCCGTCATCAGGCGCTCATCCTCCTTTTCCTCATGATCAAATCCAAGTAAGTGTAACATACTGTGGGCGATTAGAAAAGCCAATTCCCGTTTAAGTGAGTGACCGTACTCCTCTGCCTGGGAAGAAGCCCTGTCAAGGCAGATCACTATATCCCCCAGCATAAGCTCATTATTTTCAGGATTAAAGGAGCTTTCATCCACATCCTCAAAAACCCCGGGAGTCTCAAATTCCAGAAAGGGAAAAGAGAGAACATCCGTTACTTTATCTATTCCCCTGAATTCACGGTTAAGCTCCCTTATTTTCTCCGGCCCCACCAGTGAAAGACTGATCTCACATTCAAAGGGACAGCCCTCCGTTGAAAGAACCTTTTCCGCAACCGAGCGGAAAAGCTCTTCACAGGAAAAGTCCGGCAGACTAAGCTCTGTTTGCGAATCAAAGTATAAAGTCATAGTAGAACGCCTGTTTTCTTAAGGTTTCAGAGATCACATTAATATCATTAAGGGATAGATCCGACTGCAATATGCTTTTTTCAGCGGTTATTCTTTTCATAACGCTGGTTATCATGATATTGTAATCAGCCTTTTTCCCCTTGTGCCTGTGCTTAAAGTCATAGATCATGGTTATCAGACTGTTTACGATAAGCAGGGTTCCGCTCTCCCTCGAGTGACGCGTGCTGCCGATGCCGTAGTATTCCAGTATACCGTCTGATATAACTTTGGGGAAATCCCTCTCATGTATCAGTGCCAGGGATTTTTCCGCAATATTGCTGTTTTCACCACGTAGAACACCTATCCTGCAGTAGTATCCGGTGCCGAGAAGCTTTACTCGCTGAAGTCCCATTCTTTCCATCAGAATACTTGCGATATGGACGGAATGGACCATCTTATCATATTCCTTCCTGTTATCCTTCTTCAGCTTCTGCAAAAGCTCGTATTCCGGATCCAGTATGCTGTTTATGAAGTTTTCACGGCGGTCAATGACATTTGTATAAATTTTCGGCCGCATTATGAGGATTACGATGAAATCAAGGAGAAGTCCCACAAGGGGAAAAACGATGTTTTCCGGGGCAAGCCTTGCCCTTGAGAGAATACTGCAGGCATAGAAGGCAGGCACACCCACCGCAAGTGATGTGAATACCGCCGTCAGAAGCGACACCTCCCGCTCCAGGGTATAGAACATCAAAAGGATATAGCCTATTAAATACATCATGAAAAAATAAAGGCCGCTTTCATAAAGAACCAGTGTAGAGATCCCCGTAAAGAGTAAGAGGGCCGATGATCCGGCCGGCGTTCCTCCCAGTATTCCGATAAGGACAGCGGGAGCCGCGAGTGGGAGTATGAATTCATAGCAGAAGCCGGACAACACTGCAAGAAGCAGCCCCGAAAGGTAGGAGTACACAAAATAGATCACTCCCTTACTGTCAATGGTCAGTCTCTTCAGGGGCATTTCCGCTACTATGCAGAGTCCCGCCGCGATTATGGTATTTAATATGACTTCCTGTATCGAAAAGAAGCGGAAGTAGGAAACAATGGCCGTTCCACCGGTTCCGATTACGGGAATAAAGATCATCAGCGTAAGCGCTGCCGTTTTCGATCCCTTATCTTCTGTTCTTTCTTCTGTCAAAGGGTTTTCTCCTTAAATCTCCGGAACCCGGTACTTTATTTTCAAAATCCTCGTAGGCCTTGACTATCTTCTGTACAAGGGGATGACGCACCACATCAAGGGCGCTCAGGTAAATAAAAGCGATATCATCGATCTTTTTCAGTACCCTTTCCGCAGTATCAAGACCCGAAACCGCACCGCTTGAGAGATCCTTCTGGGTCTTGTCTCCTGTTATCACCACCTTGGAGCCGAAGCCTATACGCGTGAGAAACATTTTCATCTGTGCGGGAGTCGTATTCTGTGCTTCATCCAGGATAATATAAGCATTATCCAGTGTCCGCCCTCTCATATAGGCAAGAGGCGCCACCTCGATAAGCCCCTTTTCCATATTCTTCTGGAATGACTCGGCACCCATTATCTGATACAGGGCATCATACAGCGGCCTTAAATAAGGATCCACCTTGCTCTGCAGATCCCCGGGAAGAAAGCCCAGCTTCTCACCGGCTTCAATAGCAGGACGGGTAAGTATTATACGTCCCACCTCTTCATTTTTGAACGCAGTTATGGCCATTGCCATTGCAAGATAGGTTTTCCCGGTGCCTGCCGGCCCTATTCCGAAAACTATCATTTTGTCCCTGATGGCATCGGTATATTCCTTCTGTCCAAGGGTTTTCGGCTTTACGGGACGGCCCTGCACCGTATGGCAGATAATGCTTCCGTCTGAAAGAGCATCCATCATAGCTGTACTGTTTTCTTTTTCAAGAGCCATTATATAATCAACATTCTGTTCTTCAATGATATTTCCCCTGCGGGAAAGCCTGATCAGTGAATCAAGCACATTCTTCGTGGAGGCGCTACTCTTTTCACCGCCGGAAATATGGATCTCACCGTTTCTTAGAGTGACCTCGCTCCCGAACTCCCTCTCTATCTTCTTTGCAAATATATCAAACTGTCCGAATACGTTCTTAATATCGTCAGCCGAAACATCACTGATAACTCTGTTCATATTATTTATGATATGGTTCACCCTTCATTATCCGGTATGCCCTGTAGATCTGCTCCATCAGGATCACCCTCATCAGGGGATGGGGAAAGGTCATCTTAGAAAAGCTCAGAGAAAAATCCGATCTTGCCAGTACATCACTGTGAAGACCGTCGGGACCTCCTATTATAAATACGATCCTGCTTCTTCCGCTGTTTTCAAGCTCTGAAATCTTTTGTGAGAGTTCCTCACTTGACAATGCTTTCCCGTTGATTTCAAGTGTTATTATATAAGCATCTTCCGGCAGCCTTTCAAGCATCCGGCTTCCTTCCGCCTTTTTGTCCGGTCCGTCCGCCACCTCAATCAGATTTAACTTAACGTAACGCGACAGCCGTTTCCCATATTCGGCCATCGCGTCACGATAGTAGCTTTCTCTTATCTTTCCGGCTGCGAGAATATCAATTCTCTCCATTCTCCTCCTCCGGGGATGGGCTCTTCTCCTCCGGTTCAAACATCTCGTTATACAGCTTATCGCTTATATAATCAAGAAAAGATGGATCGAGATCCATAAACCTGTCATTTAAGGTCTTTTTGATAAAAGCGGATCTGAGAAAATAGGAATTGACATCATCCCTGTCGCTCCCCAGCGCCTCCCTGTCAAGGGTCTCAGCCGTATAGGCATCAAAGAAAAACCTACGTATTTCGTCTATCTTCTTTTCTTCCCTCTCGGCCTCCTCCGTAAGGGGCTTTATTTTCCTTAAGGAATTTATACCCAGACAGAAGAACAGGACAAATAATCCGCCCATAGTGGAGATCACCACGTATTTGCCGGCTCCGGCGAAGAAGACCGGAATCGCGCCTATGTATATAAGAAATACCGCAATAAGCCCGAGAACACCCACGATAAGAAGGGTGTAAGCGGATGATCTGAGATCCTCCACCCTGTCGGAGGCTTTTCTGTAGGGCTTTGGGATAAATGTGCGCTCCTCATCCGTATCCGGAGCAAGCTCCATGGCATTTAGGATGTCCCGGTCCGAAAGTCCGCGGCTTCTTGCAAGAGAAATAAAATCCTCCGGACTGATCTCTACTTCTTTGGGATCGTTGTTTTCGGATTTTTTCAAAAGCTCCTCGGGATCAACCCCTTCTTCAAGGCTTTCCACAAGAGGGATGTGGCAGTATGCGCACTCATTAAAGCCCTCTCTGTATTCTGTTCCGCACTTTGGACAGATCATATCATTATCCTCATAAGATCCTTCGTCGCTAACGCTACTTAAGGATTACACCGATCAGTTACTCAGATATTCATCAATGCCCTTTGCAGCTGCCCTGCCGGCGCCCATGGCCAGTATAACGGTGGCAGCACCTGTAACCGCGTCGCCGCCCGCATAAACCTTCTCCTTGCTGGTGGCACCGGTCTCCTCATCAGCCACAATGCACTTTCTCCTGTTGGTCTCAAGTCCCTTTGTAGTACTTGAAATAAGCGGATTGGGGCTTGTGCCCAGTGACATTATGACGGTATCGCACTCTATCTCATATTCGGAGCCGGGTATCTCAACAGGGCTTCTTCTTCCTGACTCATCAGGCTCTCCAAGCTCCATCTTTATAACCCTGATTCCGCGGACCCATCCATTCTCATCCTCCAGTATCTCAACCGGATTCTGAAGGAGATCAAAAATGATGCCCTCTTCCTTGGCGTGATGTACCTCCTCGACTCTTGCGGGAAGCTCCGCCTCGGATCTTCTGTATACCACATGCACCTCGGCACCCAGACGGAGGGCTGTACGGGCAGCATCCATGGCGACATTGCCGCCTCCCACCACGACAACCTTCTTTCCTCTGGCAATAGGCGTGTCGTAATCATCCCTGTATGCCTTCATAAGGTTATTCCGGGTCAGGAACTCATTTGCGGAATAAACTCCGAGAGCCTGTTCTCCGGGAATATTCATAAATTTGGGAAGTCCCGCGCCGGATGCGATATATACAGCATCAAAGCCTTCATCATTGAGAAGGGCATCCACGGTGGTGGACTTTCCGATAACCACATCGGTCTCTATCTTTACTCCGAGTGCCTCCACATTGGCAACCTCGGGAGCAACCACCTTCTCCTTCGGAAGACGGAATTCCGGAATACCGTATACCAGCACTCCTCCCGCCTTATGCAGAGCCTCAAAAATGGTAACGTCATAACCTGATTTTGCAAGATCTCCTGCACAGGTAAGTCCCGAGGGACCTGAGCCTATGACAGCCACCTTTTTATTTTTCTTTTCGGCCTTTACCTCGGGCTTTATTCCCATTTCCCTTGCGGTATCGGCAACATAGCGTTCAAGCTTTCCGATGGAGACCGGCTCTCCCTTGATACCCCGGACGCATCTTCCCTCACATTGGCTCTCCTGGGGGCAGACCCTTCCGCATACAGCGGGAAGTGCGCTGGATTCGGCGATTATGCCTGCAGCCTTTTTTACATCGTCCTCCTTTACAGCCTGTATAAATGCGGGAATATTTATGGAAACGGGGCAGCCCTCTATGCATCGTGCATTCTTGCAGTTAAGGCAGCGCTCCGATTCGCTCATTGCCTCTTCCCTGTTGTATCCGAGGCAGACCTCATCAAAATTCCGCGCCCGTTTTGCAGGATCCTGTTCACGGACGGGTACTTTCTTTAACATATCAACAGCCATCTGTCTATCCTTTCATATTTCTTAAAGTATGTCATCCTGAGCGTCAGCGAAGGATCTTTCCCAAAGTCGGGTTAATTGCAGTTTCCGCAACCTCCGTGGTGGGTGTCGCCCTCCTTCGCCTTGAGAAAGGCTCTTCCCTCCTCGGTCTTATAAAGCGCCATACGCTTCATAGCCCCGTCAAAGTCAACCTTGGCAGCGTCAAATTCAGGACCGTCCACACAGGCAAACTTAACCTCACCGTCCACAACAAGTCTGCAGGCACCGCACATTCCGGTACCGTCAACCATAATGGGGTTCATGGAAACGATGGTATGTATCCCTGCGTCAAGGGCAGTCTTTGCCGCAAACTTCATCATGATCATAGGTCCTATGGCCACGCAAACATCATAGTGGTTTCCTGCGGCGATAAGCTCTTCCATAACGCTCGTTACCATACCCTTATGCTTATAGGAGCCGTCGTCAGTGGTCAGGTGATAATGCTCTCCCGCCACCTCCTCATATTCCTTTTCCATTATGAGGAGCTCCTTTGTCTTGCATCCTATGACAACGTCAAATTCAACGTTATTGTCCCTGCACCATTTGACCTGGGGATAAACCGGCGCGGTGCCGAGACCGCCCCCGACAAAGAGATATCTTCTCTTTCGTACCTCCTCTATGGGCTCCTCCACGAATTCCGAAGGTTTTCCCAAGGGTCCGGTGATATCGGCTATGTAATCACCGGTCTTAAACTGGGAAAGCTTGTAGGAGGAAGCTCCTATTATCTGTGTCGTAATGGTAACTGTGCCTTCTTCTCTGTCATAATCGCTTATGGTGAGCGGAACACGCTCCGCAGTCTCGTCTGAACGGACTATGACAAACTGACCCGGCTCACAGGTCTTTGCGATCCGTGGTGCTTCTATTACCTGCTTGCAGATATTCTCACAGAGCATCACGGCTTCCCGGATTTTAAACATCTACGTTCTCTCCTGTCTGTTCCTGATTTTAGATTTACAAGGAACCATTATAAAATATTTTCCGGCTATATACAATGAGAATTTTCCCGTTTTCCTGTCTCACATTTCGCACTTGGACAGCGCCAGAGTGCCGGTGCGGGCAAGCTCAACTATGCTGATCCCGGAAAGAAGCTTTACGAAGTGCTCTGTCCGTTCCGGCGTATCACAGATCTGGATCATGATATGGTACTTGCTCATGTCCACGATATCCGCCTTCATAGCCTGACAGGTCTCCATTATCTCCTTACGGTTTGACTTATTGTACTTAACCTTGATAAGCATTAGCTCCCGGTTGATGGCCTCCTGCTCCTCAAAGGTCTTTATCTTTATGACATCCAGCTTTTTATTGAGCTGCTTCTCTATCTGCTCGAGAGTCCGGTCATCACCGCTTGACACAATGGTCATGCAGGATATGTTTTTGTCCTCGGTCTCTCCGACCGCCAATGAATCGATATTAAAGCTTCTTCTCGCAAAAAGCCCTGCAACCTTTGATAAAACGCCGGATCTGTTTTCAACCTGTACGGAATAGATTTTTTTCATAGGGACCTTCTTTTTCCTGAAAATTATTATTTCGCAGTATCTATTCAGAACCCTTCGGATTCTGAATAGTTACATTTTGCTTACTCAGACATTACATTTTCCTCCGGATCTATGCTGACCTCGAAAATAACGGTTTTGTCATCAGACAGGAATTCCTCGATCTTTTCATCGATACCGTCCATATTGTCGGCTCTTAAGTACCCGACACCGTAGGCCTCAGCGATCTTTGAAAGCTCCGGCTCCTCCCCGATAAAGACCATAATATATTCATCATTGTAATTATGATGCTGGTGTTCCCTGACAAGCCCGAGATAGCGGTTTCTCATGACCACGATCTTTATCGGAAACTTAAACTGGTTTATGGTGGCAAGCTCCATCATACTCATCTGGAACGAACCGTCCCCGCATACCGCAACCACCTGGGTTCCGGGCTCCGCGGCCTTTACTCCCATTGCGGCGGGTATTGAGTAGCCCATGGTGCCCATCCCTCCGCTGGTAAAAAACTTGGTCCTATCCCGTAATATAATATTTCTGCAGGAGAAGAGCTGGTTCTGCCCCACATCGGCCACATAGACGCTGGTATCCTTCATTGCAAGGGAGAGCTTATGGACGAAGCTCTGGGGATTTACGAAATCCCTGGAGGAATGACGTTCCTCCTTCATGGAATCCCTGTAAAGATCCAGCATATTGACCCAGGTGTCATGCCTCGTCTCAAATTCGGCCTCAAGGAAATCAAGGAAAATATGCTTAATATCCCCTACAATCGGAATGGTCGGACCCACATTCTTACCTATCTCGGCCGGATCCACATCCATATGTATAAGAACCTTCCCGTCAAAGGTCATATTGGGAGCGGCCACGGCCCTGTCAGCTACCCTTGCCCCCACCATCATGAGAGTATCGCACTCCCTTAAGGCCCGGTTCGCAATGGCGTTTCCGTTATTTCCCACCATGCCGTAGTACAGAGGATGGTCACTTGGCAGTACCCCGAGTCCCATCATTGTGGACACTACCGGAACGGAATGCTTCTCCACAAAGGAACGGACCTCCTTCTTCGCTCCGGACAGAAAAACCCCACCGCCTGCGATAATAAGGGGCTTCTTCGCGTTTTCAAGAACCTTTATCACCTTCTTTATCTGCACGGCGTTCCCCTTTACCGTGGGCTTGTAGGTTCTCATTTTGGGTTCCTCAAGAGGATATTCAAAATCCGGAATACGCCTAAGCTGTATATCCATCGGAATATCGATAAGTACCGGACCCCTCCGCCCAGTGGATGCCACAAAGAAAGCCTCATGTATTATACGGGGGATATCCTTTACCTCCCTGATAAGATAGCTGTATTTTACAAAGGACTCCGCAGCCCCGGTAACATCCGCTTCCTGAAATACATCGGACCCGATCTGATCGGTATTCACCTGACCCGTGATACAGACTAAGGGTATGGAATCCGCATAGGCCGTCGCTATACCGGTTAAAAGATTTGTTGCACCCGGCCCGCTTGTCACTGCACAGACCCCGGCCTTTCCAAGGGTTCTGGCATAGCCGTTTGCCGCATGCCCCGCATTCTGTTCCGTGCGGACAAGCACGGCTTTTATTTTTTCCTTTCCGACACTGTTCCAGAAGGGATCAATGGCCACCCCGGAATAACCGAAGATCGTATCCACCCCCTCCTTAACCAGACATTTTGCAATAGCATCCGCTCCGTTCATTTTATCTCCTCTGTATAATAAGACTTTAAGATCTCCTTCGCCGCCCGGACCGCATCCGCGGCATCGGTTGAATATGTGGCTCCGATCTCTTCCGCGTATTCCCCGGTGATAACCGCTCCGCCTATCATATATTTACCCTTATAGCCGTTTTTTTTCGTATAATCTATCACATTTTTCATCTCGGTCATTGTGGTCGTCATAAGCGCCGACATTCCTATGATATCAGCCTTATACTTAACTGCGGCCTCGAGGAACTCCTCTTTGGAAACATCCTTTCCGAGATCCGTGACATTGAAGCCATGGTTTTTAAGCATCAATATGACGAGGTTCTTTCCGATGTCATGGATATCACCCTTTACAGTCCCTATGACTATATTCGGGGCACCCTTTGAGGATGAGCTGCCCTTTCTTAAATAAGGCTCCAGTATATCCACACCGTTTTTCATGGCTTCTCCGCTTGCAATGAGCTGGGGCAGGAAGTACTTCTTTTTGTCAAAAAGCTCTCCCACCTTATTTATAGCGGGAAGGAGGGAATTATTTAAGATGTCGCCGCTCTTATCTCCCCTTTCGAGGGCTTCTTTTACCAGGGCCGGTACGAGCGAGCGCTTACCCTTTACCACGGCTTCAAATATGGGATCCGTGATACCGCTGCTGTCTCCCCCGGACTCTGCTTCCGTCTTCTTTTTTTCCTTAGGGGGAGCAGCCTCCTCCCCTTCATAGCTCTCCATATACTCAATATATGCGGTATCTCCATCCTTCTTTCCGAGAAGAAGGTCTGAGGACAATGCGGATACCACTATACGCTGCTGTACGGGATTTGCTATGGCCATGGTAAGGCCCGCATATACTGCCATGGTAAGGAAGGCGGAATTCACAAGTATACGTTCCGGAAGTCCGAAGGAAATATTGGATAAGCCGCAGACGGTTGCGAGCTTCAGCTCGTCATGACAGTATCTGATGGTGTCAAGGGTTTCTATAGCCGCATTTTTATTCGCACCCACGGTTCCGACGAGACCGTCAACCACGAGATCCCTGTCCCTTAAGCCGTATGACTTCGCTAATTCCACGAGCTTATTTATGATAGCGGTCTTTTCTTCGGCATTCTCCGGTATCCCCTTATCGCTTAAGGGGAGAAGTATGCACATGGCACCGTACTTTGCGGCAAGCTCAAATAACGGTCTGCACTTCTTTTCCTCCAGGGAAACGGAATTTATGAGAGCCCGTCCGGGATAACGCCTAAGAGCCGCCTCCATTATGTCCACATGGCTCGTGTCTATGGATAAGGGAAGGCTTGAAGCCTCCGTAACCTTCTCGATCGCGGAGAGCATAAGGGCCTTTTCATCCACCCCGCTCATTCCCATATTTATATCCAGAACCTTTGCCCCTTTGTCTTCCTGTTCCTCCGCGAAGTTCAGCACCATATCAAAGGAATTTTCCTTCAATTCGGTCTGCAGTGCCTTCTTTCCGGTCGGATTTATCCGTTCCCCGATGATAAAGAACCTGTCATCGAGTCCGAAGCTTAAGGTACTCCTCTCACTCGTAAGCACATATTTTTTCTGTGAGTCCGTAATTCTAAAAGTCCTGTCCGGGGAATTATTTAAGGTATGCTTTACAAGCTCACTTATGTGCCCGGGTGTGGTGCCGCAGCAGCCTCCCAGTATCCCGACTCCGAGTGAGGCTATCCTCTCCATTCCTGCGGCAAATCCGTAAGGGTCAAGATTATAAACGGTATTTCCGTTCTTATCAAGCTCAGGAAGTCCTGCATTCGGCTTACAGATAAGAGGTATTTCGGCATAGGGGATAATGCCCTTAAACATTTCCTCCATTTCACCGGGTCCCATGGAACAGTTTATACCGAAGGCAGAGACACCGAGCGACTGCAGCGTGATAAGTGCCGTCAGGGGATCGGTCCCGAAAAGGGTTTTTCCGGATCTTTCAAAGGTAAGAGTCGCGATAACCGGAAGCTCACAGGTCTCCTTACAGGCAATGACCGCAGCCCTGGTCTCCTGCAGGCTCATCATGGTCTCTACCACGAGAAGATCGGCTCCTGCCCTTTCCAAAGCGGATATCTGCTCCTTATATATATCCACCAGCTCCTCAAAATCAAGGTCTCCCACCGGCTTAAGGCTCCGGCCGGTCATTGTGATATCTCCGGCAATAAAAACAGGTTTTGCATCCGGTTTTTCCTTATAGAAACGTTCTCTCGCCTCTTTAGACCCGGCCACAAGAGCCTTATTCAGCTCCTCCAGCCGCTCCTCGATACCGAATTCCGAAAGCTTTATCCTGTTTGCAGTGAATGTTGGAGCATAAACGACACGTGAACCGGCTCTTAAATATTCAAGCTGCAGACCAATAAGGACCTCCGGATTTTCCGAAATCCAGAGATCGGGACAGACCCCCGATGGCATGCCGCGCTTCTGGAGATTTGAACCTGTGGCTCCGTCCAGATAAAGTATCCCTTCTTCAGTTAAGCTCTTAAATTCATCCTTTGTCATATATCCTCTACAGTCAGCTGCTTTTCGAAAAGATTCTTCGCTTCGCTCAGAATGACACTAACCTAACGGCACCGGTGGAGCCCCCAATGTCATTCTGTGTGCAAAGCCCCCACTGTCATCCTGTATTGGAGACCCCCACTGTCATCCTGTGTGGAGCCCCCAATGTCATTCTGTGTGCAGAGCCCCCACTGTCATCCTGTATTAGAGCCCCCACTGTCATCCTGAGCGAAGCGAAGGATCTTACGGCTCCAGCTTCTTGCAAACCACCACAAATCTACCGTTCTGCTCATCATAGTCACAGGTAGATAATATAAGCAGCTTATCCCCGTAAGAAGCGGTAACTCCGGTGTCGTAAAGCGCTGCAGCCTTCATCTCATTTATTCCCGATTCGAATTCCTTTTCCGAAGCGGGATCTATAAACTGGTAATACTTGAAGGCGATGACGTTTTCCTCATATACATGGGACTGAAATGCCATCAT
>CADCQV010000364.1 GCA_902803625.1 uncultured Lachnospiraceae bacterium | reverse complement strand
GGATGCGATAAGCTCCCCGGGCTTATCTCGGTCCTTGACCTATCTGAAAGTAAGGCTCTTATCGTAACTGACAGTAATGTGGAAAAGCTTTACTTAAGGGATGTACAGACCGTTCTAAAGGGCTCTTTTAAGAAGCTCTGTTCCTATACCGTACCCGCAGGGGAGGAGAATAAGAACCTTGACCGGGTCCGGGATATCCTTCGCATACTGATCGTCGAGAAGTTTGAAAGACGTGACGTTATCATTGCCCTCGGCGGCGGAGTTATCGGCGATATGGCGGGCTTTGCTTCGGCTGTTTATTTAAGGGGCATACGCTTTATTCAGCTGCCTACCACCCTCCTTTCCGACACGGATTCCTCCATAGGCGGAAAGACCGGGGTTGATCTCGAAAACTACAAGAATATGGTCGGTGCCTTTCATCAGCCCGCTCTTGTCTACATCAATACGGCTTTTTTAAGAAGCCTTCCGAAGCGTGAATTTGCCTCGGGTATGGCCGAGATTCTAAAGCATGGCCTTATCAGGGACGGTGCATATTATGAATGGCTGATAAATCACTTTAATGAGATAAATGACCTCGACACATCCGTACTAAGCGAAATGATCAGGCGTTCCCTTGAGATAAAGGCTGAGGTGGTAGAAGAGGATCCCACGGAAAAGGGAGTCCGCGCAATCCTTAATTTCGGCCATACCATCGGACATGCCATTGAAAAATATATGAATTTCAGGCTTCTCCATGGGGAATGTGTCGCTCTCGGTATTATCGCTGCCTCGCATATATCATATGAACGGGGAAGCTTAAGCACAGAGGAATTCTATGAAATAAGGGATATGTTCCTGCCTTTCCATCTTCCCCTTACCCTCGACGCTGATGCGGACAGCAGGGAGATATTACGGATAACGAAGCTTGACAAGAAGATGGACAGCGGCCACATCCGCTTTATACTGTTAAAGAGGATCGGAGAAGCCGTAATAGACACTACAGTTACGGATGAGGAGATCATCCGGGGAATAAATGAGCTTATAGTAAAGGAAGATCTATCATAAAATGACTAATACCTCAAAGGCTGTTTCCTTTATATTATCATCGATCTTTATCGCGGCTCTGGTGTATTTTGACCAGTATACCAAGGGCCTCGCAACAAAATTCCTTATGGGAAGGGAGGATTTTGTCGTCATTCCGGACGTCCTGGTCCTGCGTTATCTTGACGGTGGAAACAGAGGCGGTGCCTTCGGGATCCTCTACGGACAGCGTTATTTTTTCCTGATCGTTGCTGTGGTCTTTATGCTTATTATGCTCTATCTGCTGATAAGGCTCCCCGCAACTCCTAGATACAGGCTGCTCCGGTTTTTTATCTGCCTGATCACGGCCGGTGCCGTCGGAAACTTTATTGACAGGCTGCAGAACGGTTTTGTTGTGGATTTCATCTATATTATTTATATAAACTTTCCCATATTCAACGTTGCGGACATCTATGTTACGGTTTCCGCCTTTGCCCTCGCTATCCTGATCCTTTTTGTTTACAAGGAGGATGAGCTGAATATGAAGAAAGCAAATGACCCGAAGCTGCACCTCCATTCTTCAATGCTGCCGGATGACGATGAATAGAGAAGCGGTATTTACGGTAGACTGGGAATATGACGGATCCCGTATCGACTCCTTTATCTCGTCCATAGATGAGGAGCTTTCCAGAAGCTACGTGTCGAAGCTTATTGGTGAGGGAGCTGCCTTTATTAACGGCAGCAGTGTCAAAAAAAGCAGCGTCCGGGTTTCCGAGGGAGACAGGATAAGCCTTGTTATTCCAGAATCCCGGATACCTGACATACTACCTGAGGACATACCCCTCGACATACTGTATGAGGACAGCGATGTTCTGGTGGTAAATAAGCCTAAGGGAATGGTGGTACATCCGTCAAACGGACACTACAGCGGCACTCTGGTAAATGCCCTGATGTTTCGCTGCCGGGATCTTTCCGGGATCAACGGAATCCTGAGGCCCGGAATAGTGCACAGGATCGATAAGGATACCACAGGCTCCGTTCTCGTTTGTAAAAACGATGCCGCACATAAAAGCATTGCAGAGCAGCTGAAGGAGCACTCTGTACACAGGCTCTACAGAGCCGTTGTTATGGGGGCTCTTAAGGAGGACGGGACTGTAGACAAGCCTCTCGGCCGTTCTAAAAATGACAGGAAAAAGATGGCAGTGTGCCCTGACGGAAAAAGAGCCGTGACCCATTATCACGTACTGGAGAGCTTCGGCGGATACAGCTACATTGAATGCTCTCTGGAAACGGGACGCACCCACCAGATTAGGGTACATATGGCCTCCATCGGGCATCCGGTTTTAGGTGACGGCGTTTACGGTACGATAAAGTCTCCCTTCAAAACTGAGGGTCAGACCTTGCATGCCTATATTCTGGGCTTCAGGCAGCCGGTCACGGGTGAATACATAGAGACAGTGGCACCGATTCCCGGGTATTTTGAAAAGATACTGAAGATCCTTCGTCACTAGCGTTCCTCAGGATGACAAAGAGCGGGGCGTTCCTCAGGATGACAAAGAGCGGGGCGTTCCGTGTCATTCTGAGCGAAGCGAAGAATTTTTGATGATCCGTGGGAAGATCCTTCGTCACTAGCGTTCCTCAGGATGACAAAGTGAGACGTTCCTCAGGATGACAAAGAGCGGGGCGTTTCGTGTCATTCTGAGCGAAGCGAAGAATCTTTGATGATCCGTGGGAAGATCCTTCGTCACTAGCGTTCCTCAGGATGACAAAGAGCGGGGCGTTCCTCAGGATGACATAGAGCGGGGCGTTTCGTGTCATTCTGAGCGAAGCGAAGAATCTTTCCTGCG
>CADCQV010000363.1 GCA_902803625.1 uncultured Lachnospiraceae bacterium | reverse complement strand
TTCTCTGTCACGTTCAGAAGGTCATTCTCCGTGATATCCGTGAGGAAATGCACCTTTTCTTCATCACCGCTCCGGTCGATTATGAGATAAAAGATCTTCCCGCTTTTGGCTTCAATGGTGTAGTACTCCCGGCCTTTTCCGGGAATGGTTTCAGGTCCTGCTTCCTTTTCCTCTTCCTCTTCCTTATCAGCTTCAGCCAGGGATTTCTTTTTCTCCGCAGATATTTGATCAATGGTATTTGCAGATAATTGATTCCCGGAATCATCTGTTTTTACATGATCCGTTACATCGGCAACAGCTGACGCGGGTTTCGTAGGCTCCGCACTGTCCGGCAGGATTTTAACGTCCTTTCTGGAAGAATCTTTCGCCTTGTAATATGGATTCCTTACCCTGTAGGTATCTGACATATTCCCGGCATAGTCCATGGCCTGTACCGCGAAATTCTCATATCCAGTATCAAACTGCTGCATCCTGATAACCAGTGTTCCCTCCATGAGATCCGTGAACTCAAAACCGTTCACATATACGGCTTTCACGCCGGATTCCTCATCATTCGTGTCTATCGTTAGGCTGCCGTTATTTACCGCGGCATTAAGCGTAGGTTTTGTGCTGTCAAAGCAGGTGATCTTCTTATTTTTGCTGTATGTCCTGTCTTTGGTATCCTTGATCTCCACATATAACACGCAGTTTTCATTAAGCTCCATCGCCATGGAATCCGTCACATCAGTCCAGCTCCCGGTCTGGCCTATCTTTGCCTTTGCTTCCTTAATGACAAAATCCCCGGTTCCAACGGTGTCCTCTGCGGAGAACTTCACTTCTGCAGCCTTCCTGTGCCAGCCGGAGGGTTCAGTGATCTTTACTTTAACGACGGGATCAACCGGATCTGCCTTGTTATCCGATTCGGAATCCCCATTATCCACGGGGATGATGATCGGATCATTATCAGTGTTATCTTCTGCAAAAGCTTTTGTGCTCCCGGGCTTACGGATACAGATATAGGCAAACTCCGTAATAAGGAGCATCAATGTGATCATAAGGACAGCCATCAGCCTTGCTATCAGCGTGATCTGCTGCCTCTTATTCCTTCTCATTATTCTTCTGTATGACATTCATTCCCTCCCTTTTTCTGAATTGCTTTATCATTTCGATCTCTTCCCTCTTCATATCCTTGAAAAATATGAGTTCCTCGGGAGTCAAATTGCATTTCTGGATGATCTTCAGTTTTTCTGCATCCACAGCCGCTTTTTCCATTCCCATGTATTTCTTTTCCTCGGCTTTGAGGCTTTGCATATCGCTTCGGATCTTTTCCAGATGCTTTCTTATTAGTTCAAGCTTCATTACCTTTCCTTTCTGCAGTCCTATCTGGGTACCCTTGCAAAAGAGTAGAAATGTGACTGCCAGTATGGTGTGTTTATATTGCTGTATTTGATAGGATCGCCGGCATGGATCATGATCCCGTTTCCGCAGTAGATCCCCACGTGGGATACCGGATTCCCGGACTTATATGTGCCGGTAAAAAAGATCAGATCCCCAGCCTCGGCATCTGCGGCATCTATGGGCGTGCATCTGTTGTATATCCCCTGTGCCGTGGTCCTCGGCATATTTGCAAATCCGCTGTTTGTCAGAACCCAGCATACAAAGCCGGAGCAGTCGAAACTCGTTGACGGATTGCTTCCGCCCCAGACATAGGGGTATCCGAGATAGTTCTTTGCTTCATTAAGAAGCGCAGCCACATCCGCATCAGACGGTGCTTCCGGGGCATCGCTGTCATAGAGGCTTCCTTCCCCGTTCTCGAAATAAAAAAGGGGATTGTAATACTCCCCGTTATAGAGACATTCGATATGAAGATGGCTGCCCGTGATGCTTCCTGTACTTCCGGTTTTCCCAATATACTGTCCGTGACGGACTGTATCCCCGGTATTTACGCTCCTGCTTTCAAGGTGTGCGTACTTCGTCATGCATCCGCCGCTGTCAGCAATGACTATGTAAATCCCATAGTCCTCGTCATAATCAGCAGTCACAACGGTTCCGCTCTGGGCGGCATATACATTGGTTCTCTCCGGCACAGCTATGTCCAGTCCCCTGTGGAACTGCCTCGCTCCGGTAAGGGGATTCTTCCTGTAGCCGTAATAGCTTTTGATGCAGCTCCTCCAGTCCAGGTCAAGGGGAGTATAGAATTCCTGCCTCGCTCCTTCCGTCTCCCGGTACATTTCATAAAGGTCTGCCGCATCCCCTGAGAGCCTTCCGTTTATCACGGTCTCTAACGGCGTTGAAACAAGCGTCACTTCAAGGATCGTAACCGTATACTCTTCTTCCTCTTCGTACTCCTCCTCTTCTTCGTATTCTTCCTCAACTTCTTCGCCGGTATCCGGATCCGTCACGGTCCGGGTTTTCATTACAGTCCTGGTTTTTGTCACCGTTCTTGTCCGGGTTTCTTCCCTTTCGGAAATATCCAGGTCATACATAGCATCAAATAGATCCTGTATCTCACTCTCTACATCTGCAGCCAGAAACTCCACGTACTGCGCTGACAAGTAATTAACCAGGGTGTACGGGTTATGGCCTATGGTTGCGAGGTTATAGCTGTATTCGTCATAACCTGGGTAGTCAGTTTCGATCCTGTCTATCTGCTCCTGCAGCTCCATTTCCTTTAAGGTCATTGACTCATCTGCCTTATCCAGCTCTGCCGGAAGGCTCTGATAGGTTCCTGCCATCACATCGGTAAGGCCGCCCCCAAACATGGCGGCACAGGAGGATATCCCGGTCATAATGATCAGAAGCAGGATAAAGATCACTCCAAAAACTATCAGTACATGGGCGTGCGTTGCTGCTGCCTCTGCCAGCTTCTTTGCTGCTGCGGCAGTGGTCTTTGCGGCTTCCTGTGCGGTTCTTACCGTCTTTTCAGCGGTCTCCCTGGCTTTTCTGTAAGCCTTTGCATAATCCCTTTTGATCTGCTTCTTCTGGAACTGCCTTCTTAACTCCTTTTCACTCTTTCCGGGATCGGCACCCCCGGCTTTACTGTTGAAGCCGTTGTCCTTATAGAACCGGCCGTCTGGTTTTGTCTGGGCATTCCGGTTTTTCCTGCCTTTCTTTTTCCGGCTCTCGGAACGTGCTTTCCGGGATCTTCCTTTCTGTATCCGGTCGCTTACAAAATCCTGTGTCCGGCTTGCTGCCCTTATGGATGATCCTGCTGCTTCAGTTGCGCTGTTATCATCCTCCTGACCGTTCACTTCATGGAAAAAATCATTGGCAGCTGATACTGTCTTCTTCGCACCTCTCCATGAAAAGCCGTTTCTATCTGCCTTTCTTCCCTTGACATAAAGAAACCGCCTGTAGGCTGCTTTCCCGGATACCGGGTTTTCTTTACCTTCCAGACGGTCTTCTTTATGCTGGGTGAAATCAATGGTGCTTTGAACAGATCTTTCCTGATCATGTTTATCCTGATCTGTAACGTTTTCACTTATGTAGTTTTCTTTGATAATCCTCTTCCGGCTTTGCTTTTTCTTCCACTCTTTCCGAAAAATGCCGGTATCCCGTTCCGGGGCAGGATCTGCCCTTTCCCGGATAATCTTTCTCAAAATGCTTTTTTTCTTCTTTTTTGTCATCATCCCCACTCCAAGTTAAAATATTTACATATTCCGGTTCTCAAAAACCACTTTCGGGGTTTATATAAGTGTTTTCCTCCACTTCTTCATCGTTAATTACCACTTCCGTCATTTCTGCAGGTTCTTTCGCCGGATGGTTATTAAGCCATTCCCGCTCTTTAGGATCCAGTTCTTCAAGGTATCCCTCATAGGCATCCATGAATTCCCTGTCCAGCTTTTCCTTCTGCTCTTCCCACTTTTCCTTATCAGAACCCTCAGAAGAGGTTTCCTGTATCCACTTTGTTTCTTCTTTCACTTCTTTTTCCTCTCTTTCTTTCCACTCTACATCGATTTCAGTATTCTCCCGTGGCTTGGTGTCCATGATCTTAAAGGTCAGGGTATCCTGGGGATATTTATCAACGAAGGGGATTGTCACATCATTGAACCTTATTAAGCCGCAGCCGGGATCTGCGTTGGTTACGAATTTCAGCTGCTTTTCCGAAAGTTCCAGTTTATCCGCAAGTATCTCCTGATCCTTGGCATTCTGGTTTAAGAGATATATGAAATCAGAGTTTCCAAGGATCTCCTCAATCTGCGGGGACAGAAGAAAGTCCTGAACGTTCTGGGTAAGGCCTGTCGGGATCCCTCCCCACTTCCTGAACCTCTTCCACATTTCAACGGAATACTGCGCTGTCTGGGGATCCCTAAGGAGCAGATGGAACTCATCACAGTAGTAACGGGTTGCCATCTTCCTCTCCCTGTTACGTGAAACCCTGTTCCAGACTGCATCCTGGACTATAAGCATCCCGAGATCCTTAAGTGTTGCACCGAGATCACGGATATCAAAGCATATGATCCTGTTACTGGAATCCACGTTTGTGTGGTGGTTAAAATAGTTCTGGCTGCCATATACGTACAGTACAAGGCTCTGGGCTATCCTTGTGGCTTTCGCCTTTGCGTCCATTGCAAGAGCCGGATCCTTTACGTCCTTCGGCTCATATGCGATCAGGGCATTATACAAGTCTTCCAGTATCGGCATCCGTTCCGGCGTGGGATTCCTGAAGTAATCCTTATAGATCCCTTCAATACAGCGGTCAACTATTCCTTTCTCATCATTGGCAAGGCCTTTCCCGTCTCCGGCGATCATGTCGCAGAGGGTTATGATGAAATCAGCTTTCAGCCTCAATGCTTCCCTGTCATTCTTATGGGAAAGCTGTATGTCCATGGGATTCAGGTAATCCGCGGAATCTGCAGCAAGCCTGATAACTTCTCCTCCAAGTTCTTCAACCACCGGATAATACTCAGACTCCGGATCACAGATAAGTATGTCATCCTTTGTCACAAGATAGGCTCCCAGTATCTCCCTCTTTGCCGAGAAGGATTTCCCACTTCCGGGAGTTCCTAGAACCACGCCGTTAGGAGTCCGGAGCTGCTTTCTATCAGCAAGGATCATGTTATTGGTTATGGCATTAAGACCGTAATAGAGCGCATCTCCGTCCATAAAGAGTTCCTGGGTATTGAAGGGGATCAATATCGCACTGCTGTTAGTAGTTAATACCCTCTCTATACCAAGGTCATTTACTCCTATGGGAGCCAGGGCATTTATTCCCTGCTCCTGCTGGTACTGAAGGCAGCGGAGATTGCAGTTGGCCTGCTGGATTATCCCGGATACCCTCTGTGTCAGGATTTCCATCTCCTTCCTTGTCCTGCCAAAGCACCCTATAAGGAATGTCATCCGCACCAGCTTCTGGTTACTGCTGTTCAGGTCATTCAACAAATCCA
>CADCQV010000362.1 GCA_902803625.1 uncultured Lachnospiraceae bacterium | reverse complement strand
GTTCTATACGAGATCCGGTGCCTTCACCGTGGATGCCAACGGAACCCTCTGCATGTCAAGTAACGGTTACACGGTGCAAGGATATGGGACGATAACAAAGGAGGACGGCAGTGTGGAGATAAGTACGGCCTCCCTTGTACCCCTTAAGATAATGAGTCCGGAAAATAAGACCTCCGATCCCAAGGCCACGAGCAAGGGCTATATGACGGGGATACTTGATGCAAATTCCAAGGCTCTGACACAGGACAGCGGTCAGGTTGTGGATATGAAGGTTTACGATAATCAAGGATACAGATATACTGTGAAATATAAGCTTAAGCCTTCTCCGGATGATACCAGTGCGGAAAAAGGGCAGTATAAAGTAACAATAACGGATATCCTTGATTCAAATGGCTTAACAATTTTCAGAGACAAGAATGCGTCTGATACTGATGCAACCGGGAAAGATCTATATGCTCAGCATAAAGAGGAATATTTTTCTCAGGCATTAAACGGAAATGTTAATGGACTTACAGTGGATGAGACTACCGGAAAGGTAACCGGGGGAACGACTGTAGCTGTCAATGGTACCACAGTTCCGCTTGTTATCGGATTTAGTACTAAAACCGGTAATAACCTGGTACCATCTACAGTAACTGCTGTAAATAGTGACGCTGATCACTCGTTTATGCTAAATCTTAAAACCCTTTTGGGAGGCGAGGGGGCAGGTTCTACTAATCTGAGACCTAATGCGGTACCGGCAGATGCATTCAGTGAGAACATAACGGTTGATGTAGCAACTCTTAAGAACATCGACAACAAGGGAACATCCACGATAAACGGCGGAAACGGCGGAGTGGACAGCACAGAGGGCTCAGGCTGGTCGGTTGGAACATTGAGCTCCGTATCAGTAGGCGTTGACGGAACCATAACCGGATCTTATACAAACGGACAGACCAAGACTCTCGGGCAGATCGCTTCTGCAATCTTCTCCAATGCATCGGGTCTTGAGAAGACCGGGGACAACCTCTATATGGAGACCATGAACTCCGGTGCGCCGGTTATCGGTGACGTAACCGCAAACGGCGGCTCCTATGCTTCCGGAGAGCTGGAAATGAGTAATGTGGACCTTTCCTCGGAATTCACGACAATGATCACAACCCAGCGTGGCTTCCAGGCAAATTCCCGTATCATCACGGTTTCCGACACCATGCTTGAGGAGCTCATCAATCTGAAGCGTTAAGCCTGACGACAGTGTGACACATTGAAACATTTTTCCCCGGAGGGTTTTTCTCTCCGGGGATTTATGCGATAATCTTTTTTCAGATATACGATAGTTTAGAATTTTGTGGATCTGGCTTCCACGATCACCATCGTGGTATCTCCCTCCGGAAATTTACCCGCGGTATCACAGTGCATAAAGGATTATGACTGATATATAGAAACCAGGGGATAAGATGAAAGGATTCTGCGAAAAGAAGTTTAATTCCATGCTGATATCAGGTACATTCACCAAAGCGGTGATGTACCTGATGCTGCTTAGCGACAGCATCATTGCAGGATTCTATATAGGCGAATCCGGCGTTGCCGGGATCAATGCCATCACACCGGTGACAGCCATCGTAACCTTCTTTGGCGACCTGGTCTCGACAGGCGTAGGGATAGTTTACATATCCTGCCATATGTCTCACCTCCTAAAACAAAGGAAATAATAAAAACATTTTATTAATTCGATAGACTTGGATTATTAATAATAGTAAAATGCACTATAGGGTATTTGTCTACCGTTTTGAACCGGGGGGTGGATTATGACTATAAGTGATATTTCCGAATTTATGGCATCCCTTAAAGACAGTATGGAGGGATTATTCGGAAACTGTAAAGAAAACGACGGGGTTCTCCGTTCATTGGCTGAGGATATAGGAGCAACCGAAACGGCAGTGGTTATTGAAGCCGTTATGGAAAAAGGGTTAAATGAGGAGGATCCCTTTTTCATACTTCATTTTCACATAAGCTTGGCAAAGAATATCGGGGAAGAATCGGTTCCGGGAATTCTTAAAGGACTAAATGAACTGAATAATGCCATTTCTGTCGGATCATATCCCTTTTTTGGACACTTCGGCTTTTTTCCTCCATTAAGTCAGATCTTTTTAAGCTACCGCATGGCGGTTAATCCCGCAAATTTAGATATTGAAATTGAAAATGCTGTTTATTATTTAAGTTCGCTTAATGATAAGCTGGATGTTTTCGCTGACTTTATCCTCTTTCTGTGTGAAGATCCTGAGAAGGTTTCTTTTGATGCTTATCTTGCTTATCTGGAAAAGGTAATGGATACGGAACATCCGGAAATAAGGCTGAAAAATCTTGAAAAACAGCTTGATGAATTAGGGGAAGAGATAGAGAAAATAGAAAACAGTACGAAGAACGATGTGTGATTCTTGAAATGATCTGGAGAATACTATGCCGGGACACAGAGCAGGACAAGATTTCAAAGTAAGAAAATTTACGAATACCTATGATGCAGGCGGTGTGGATGACAGTGTCATCGATACCGGTCTCACTTCATATATTGCGGACAGGGACAACTTTTTCGATGATGACCAGGAATATGATATGGGTCAGGGTACAAAAAAGAAGAGATCCGCAGTAATTGAAGATATCCGCAATAATATCATAGCCAGAATGAAGGCTGAAAACACCGGATCTCAGACAAATGCCGCCGGTATGCGGAATAAACACCTGAATCACAGAAAAGAACTGGCTGCAAAGATAAGGGAAATAAGGAATAAGAATCTTTTACTTGAGCAGGATGATCTTGAAGAAAGAGCATTAAAAGCCAGATCGGACCGTACTGAATTTAACAAGGTTCAGGCTGATCTCACTGCATATACCGGTGTTTTGGGGACAAAGCTGCAGCCGCCTCCGGGGAATCCTGCAAATCCGAATCCTCCCGGAGCTGCTGTTCCGGCTGATGGGGGTGCCGCAGGAGGTGCCGGAGCCAATCCGCCTGTCGATGCCGGTGGAGCTGCCGGAGGTGGTGCCGGTGGTGCCGGCGACGGAGGAGGTGCCGGTGGAGCTGCAGGAGGTGCCGGTGACGGAGGAGGTGCCGGTGGAGCTGCCGTAAATCCGCCTGTCGGAGCCGCCCCCGGTGCTGCAGTTGTTCCTGCACCGGCTCCTGCACCTGATAATGATTCAGCTGCAGATGATAATGCCCTTAAGAGTGCAATGGCTATGCAAAGAAACTACTTTTTCCGGTTACAGTCGGAAGTCAGGGATCATGGTACCGGTCACGGCAGGGCATACAGCTTTTTCCATAACCGTCTGGGTAAAAAGGCAGCAAATTCCATAAACAAGTCACAGCATAAAAGGCAGCGTGATAATCTTATTACTGAAGCAAAGGACAACGCTAAGGCCTGGAATGATGAAAGGGCAAAATACAGAACCGAAACCTTCAGGAAACATTATGACACATATGACCAGCTGGCAATGACCTATTACCAGCTGACCAGAAGCAAGGAAACCATAGACCAGCAGACCCATCTCGCTCAAACCGGGACCGGACGTGATCTTGATGCCCAGAATATTCAGGCGAAGAAGGATATAAGGGAATATGTCGGTGAATATGACTTAAATGCAGTCAATACTTTTATTGACGGTTTTAATGTGAATATGGAAACCTTACAGGATCCTGTGAGGGCGGATCAGGGGGGAAACACACACCCGGGATACAGAAAGGTTACCTTCGATTCCCTTCCGATCGTTGATCATAAAGCCATACAGGATACCGAATCCGGTGGGGCAGCTCCCGGAGTGGAGCATGAAAAGACCCATAAAAGAATGGTCTTTCTTTCTACTGACAATAAGCGTTTTAAGCTGGATGCCACGTTCCAGGGTTATCTGTCAAAACAGCGTCAGACCATGCTTGACCGTAATACAACCACTCTTGAAGCGGATAAAAAGGACAAGGAAGGGGCGGAAGGCCGTTATCTCATATCCGAAAAGAACGTGGATTTAATGGATATAAGGAAGCATCAGAGCAAAAGGCACGTCAGGGGCATATATCTTAACGGCCAGTTTATTGCCGATGATGCTGCTTTTAAGGAAAAGGATATTGCATTTTTCCGACAGAGAAGCTTAAAGGATCAGGAGAAAATTAACAAGCTAAGGTCGGCGATCAGATCGTCGCCCTTCTTCCAGCATGTCAATTCAAGGACAATACAGTACTATGCGGGATATGCCATAAACAAACAGTATGAACTAAAGACGCTGGGTGCAAGCTTCGATGAAGCAAAACAATACCATGATCAGTCCGGTTCTTCACCTTTCGAGGTGGCCGGAGCAGCTGGAGCTGCCCCGCAGCAGAAGTCGGATCAGCAGATTTTCCAGGAACTACGTGCTAATGTCGGCACCAGTCCCATATATAAGATTCCAAAGGATAAGCTTGGGAAGGTTGTCGCCGCTTATATAAATCACTGCGTTAATGATCAGAATAATCCTATGTCTACCGCAAACTACAGGCAGGATCCTGTTGTCCAGTATATTCTTTATGATAAGGAACTTGTACAGTCAACATGTCTGGGGCTTTTAAGTGATGATAACAAAGCGGCATTATGGGCTATCGCACGTGAAATAGTGATTAATGGAGAAACATCGAGGCATGTAAAGCTTAAGCTTGCCCACCTTCCGAGAACGGGAGAGCTTATGAGGGTGGGACTCATTGATGAGCTTGTTAAGAATAATCAGTTTATACACGGTTTTGATAAATGGAAGACAAAAACCATGACCGGGGATCTTCTTAATACTTCCGGATTCGAAATGCTTAAGGAGGAGTCTGCAAATCGGAGGGGTGTCGGAGCGTGGTTTGCCAGAAATATTCTCAATTTAAATCTTGTAAACAAGGCAGTGGAAGTCGGAGGCATGATTGAAAAGGCAAAAGGTGCTTCTGACAAGCTGGATCAACAAAAGCAAAGAGAAGATTTTGACAGCAAGGCAAGAAAAGAAATATTAAAGAAGGATTATGAAGGGAAAGAATATGATAAACTTTCTGATGCTGATAAGAAGAAAGTTGATGATGAGGTAGATCAAAGATATGGAAAGTCCGAGCTGAAGGAAGAACTGGATTTATATAAAAATGAAAATGAATACCATTCTTCACTCCGATCTCTGGCATCAACTGTTTCCTCCAGTGCCAATTTTCTGGGGGTTATCGGCGGGGCATCCTATTTCTTTGTGATGCTTGAAGATACTTTTACTGATGAAAACGGAAAAACCCGGGAAAAGGGAAAAAATGAATTTGATAAGAAGAATGCTCTTTTTGCAATAAATACGGTGAATTCCATTTCGACAGGCTGGGAAGGCGCTAAAGCCCTGTATCAGCTCGTTGCCGATGTTATCAAAGCTATCCAGAGGTGTCATAAATATTTGAATCCGACACAGGCAGAAAAAGATGAAGATGAAAAGACGCCGAAGGTATATGCTGCAAACTTCCTGGCTGTTTTTGATGAAGTTATTAAAATTTCCAATGACATACTAAAAGTTGTAAGCAGCATACAGTCGCTTGGTACTACCTGGTCAGAGGCTGGAAGCGATAACGCAACTAATTTCAAGTTTTTAGGCGGTTTATTAACTACAGTAAAAGGAATCCTTATTTTTGCCGAGAATGTTAAGAAAACGGCAGTCGGTGACCGGCAAAGAAAACGGATGAATAAAGCAGATGAAGATATAGAGACTGCCATAACCTTTGCGGGGAATACCAGGGCAGCAGCGGCAGCGGCGGCAGCAGGTAATCCGCCTCCCGCTCTTTCCCCGCAGGACCAGGAAAAAATGGAGATGGGAGAAGCGGCCGAGAATGATTCACAGGTGCAGTTTTTCCTTATGCTTTCCAGGGACAAGGCTAAGCTGGATACATATAAAGGAAGTGTCGGAATGGCCACCGGTCTTCTTACAACAGCAAAGGGCTTATCTGATCTTGTAAATAATCCGGAACCCATAAGCGCAGCAGTTCTGACCCTGGCACCGAAGGTGTCCGAATTTATAGGCTGGCTTGGCGGCGCAATTATGGATAAACAGGAGTATTACCGTGTTCTTGATAATACACTTGGAGTGCCCGGTTTATCCGGTACACCCGAATTCGATACAGTGCTTAAGGAAGAAACCGGAATAATATCCTCCGATTATCTTGTGGATGTATCCCGTATCTTTACGGCTATCGACACCCATGTTCTGGCTTGTAAACCGCAGAGGAGCCCCGGAGAAACTGCACTGCTTAAGAAAGCGCTCGGTACGGTTTACAGTAATCTTGATGACCAGAAGGTTGAAATGGGTAAGATCGACATAGCGGATCTGATAAAACTAAGCGGATTTGATGAGGGCAGCGACTGGAGACAGGTGCTTAGAAGCTCCGTAAAGGAATACACTTTCCAGGGAAGATGATTTAAGAATTTCCGAGCTGATTGAATTACTGTTCACAGGTAAGGAGCTGTTCATAAATAACTTTACAGTTTGACGCAGGACAGGCGTTCATCTGCAAAGAAGAAAACGTAGCCGTAGCGGGCTACG
>CADCQV010000361.1 GCA_902803625.1 uncultured Lachnospiraceae bacterium | reverse complement strand
GTGGGGGCGGGACCCGGAGCAAAGGATCTTGTGACCGTGAGAGGGAAGGAGCTCATTGGGGAAGCGGACGTCATAGTGTATACCGGAAGCCTCGTGAATCCGGAGCTTCTGGAATATGCCTCAGAGGGGGCGGAGATATATGACAGCTCGGGAATGGAGCTTAAAGAGATCATGTCGGTTATGATTAACGCCCACAAAGCCGGGAAAAGGGTAGTCCGGCTGCACACCGGGGATCCTGCTCTCTACGGAGCCATAGGGGAGCAGATCAGGATACTTGAAGAAAACCGTATTGAATACGGATACTGTCCGGGGGTCAGCTCCTTATTCGGAGCAGCATCGGCATTAAAAAAAGAGTTTACGGTACCGGGAGGGAGCCAGAGCCTCGTTATTACAAGGATGGAGGGTCGTACAGAGGTGCCGGATAGCGAAAGGATCAGGAGCCTCGCATCCCATCATTCCTCGATGGCGGTATTTCTTTCTGCCGGAATGATAAAAAAGCTTTCAAAAGAGCTTATTGCCGGGGGATACGGTCCCGACAGCCCGGCAGCCATAGTTTATAAGGCAACCTGGGATGATGAGAAGGTGATATATACTACGGTAAAGGAGCTTCCGGAGGAAGCGGAAAAAAACGGCATTAAAAGGACCGCGATCATTTTTGCCGGAGATTTTCTGTCCGATGAAGCTTTTTCGGAAAATGTCAGGTCAAAGCTCTATGACCCGGATTTTCATTAACAGTAAGGATGCTATGGATACACTCTAATATGAAAAAGATCACGGTTTTTTCTTTCAGCGAAAAAGGAAACAGGGTAAACCTGGAAATAGCGAAGCTCCTGTCATCGGATGCAGAGGTTGAAAGCAGCCTCCGGAGTGAGGACGGAGGGACATTAAGGGAGCGGACAGAAAGAGCATTTAGGGGGGATGCTCTTATATTTGTGGGAGCGGCAGGCATAGCGGTAAGGGCCATCGCACCCTTTATAAGGAGTAAGGATAAGGATCCTGCAGTGATCGTTATAGATGAATTAAAGCAGCATGTGATACCGCTGCTCTCCGGACATCTGGGCGGTGCAAACGATCTCGCAGAAAGCCTTGCAAAGCAAATCTGCGCCGAAGCCGTTATCACCACAGCAACCGATATAAATAAGGTCTTTGCCGTGGACAGCTTCGCTAAAGAAAAGGGGATAGGGATCGAAAACCCTGAAAGGATAAAGGATGTTTCATCTGCTCTTTTACGGAATGAGGAGATCGGAGTAAGTATCTCCCCGTATCTTACGGATATATTTCCGAAGACCCTGAAGCTAATACCGAAGTGCCTCTGCCTCGGTGTCGGGTGCAGGAAGGGAACAGAATATGATAAGCTAAAAAGCTTTATTCTGGGTTTTCTAAGGGACAGGAACATTTCCCTTTCAGCAATATCCGATATCGCCACTATAGACATAAAGAAAGGCGAGGCAGCGATAAGGCGCTTTGCGGATGAATATAATCTGAGGCTTAGCTTTTTTACCGCAGAGGAACTGAAGGAGCTTCCGGATTCCTTTTCGTTTTCGGAATCTGACTTTGTGCTTGAAAAAACCGGTGTTTCAAATGTGTGCGAAAGAAGCGCGGTGAAAAGAGCACTGGAGCTTGGCAGTGAAGGCCGGGTAAGTCTTCTTGAAAAAAAGCAGGCATCCGGGGGAATGACCCTTGCACTGGCGGTATTTGACGGAACAGGAGGGACAGAGGGTATTCATCCGGAAGGAGAAAAAAAGGACGAAGCCCCGGGAAAAAACGGCAGAGGCTCAATATCCGTGGTTGGGATCGGACCGGGGAGTTCCGATAAGCTGACTCCGGAGGCAGAAAACGCCATATTAAAGGCGGATCCCGTCATAGGCTACAGAGTGTATACGGAGCTTATAAAGGAGCTTACAAAGGGAAAGACCGTTATTTCTTCTGACATGCGAAAGGAACGCGAACGCTGCGAAAAAGCCCGGGAATATGCACTTAAGGGGAGCAGGGTGGCTGTTGTCTGCAGCGGGGATGCAGAAATTTACGGAATGGCAGGACTTATTTTCGAGGTATGTATTAGCGACCCGGATATTGATATCACGGTCATTCCCGGGATCACCGCAGCCCTCGCAGGAGGAGCGGTACTCGGTTCACCTCTTACAAACGATTTTTCCGTGATATCCTTAAGCGATCATCTGACGGATAAGGAAACCATAAATAAAAGGCTCCGTGCAGCAGCGGAAGCTGACCTTGTGTGTGTACTATATAATCCAAGGAGCAGGATAAGGAAGGAGAGCTTAAGAGAAGCTGTAGAGATACTTTTGGAAAAGCTGCCTCCTGAACGGATATCCGGCTATGTGAAAAACATAGGAAGAGAGGGAGAGAGAGTTAAGCTCTGCACACTTACTGAGCTTCCGGATGAGGATATCGATATGTTTACCACTGTTTTCATAGGGAATTCGGCTACGACTGTCATAAACGGCAGGATGGTCACCCGGAGAGGCTACAGGCAAAGCTAAAGACAATGGACGGATTCATATTAGAACCAAAGGAGATAGAAAAAAGAAGCTTTGAGATAATAGGGCAGCGGCTTTCCGGCAGGAGCTTTCCCGGAGGAACCGGGGATATAATAAAGAGGGTAATACATACCACTGCGGACTTTGACTACGCCGATCATCTGGTGTTTTCGGAGGGCGTCGTAGACAGGGCACTTAAGGCCCTGAGGGAAGGAGCCGCAATAGTCACGGATACGATGATGGCTTATTCCGGTATAAATAAAAGGAGCGTTTCGGAGCTTGGCTGCAGCATACACTGCTTTATGGCGGACAGGGATGTGGCGGAGGAAGCCGGAAAAAGACAGATAACCCGTGCCATGGTCAGTATGGAGAGAGCCGCAGCTCTTGAAAAAAGGCTTATCCTTGCGGTGGGTAACGCCCCTACCGCTCTTATCGCGGTCTATGAAATGGTAAAAGACGGAAGGCTTGATCCTGAGCTTATAGTAGCCGTCCCGGTGGGCTTTGTGAATGTAAGGGAGGCGAAGGAGCTTATAATAGGAAGCGGGATCCCTCATATCGCCGCAAGGGGAAATAAGGGAGGAAGCAATGTCGCAGCTGCCGTTATGAACGCCCTTCTCTACAGGGCGGTCGGAAGATAGACGGTTTTATTCTTATTCTATCCTGATATCCGTAAGCGCAACCTGATCTCCCGTAAGAGATACGTAGACAAGGGGCGGAGCATCGGTTATCACGGTCTTATTCTCTATGCTTAAGCCCAGGTTTTCTGTCCTGAAACGGATCTCATTCCCATGTCTTTCAAAAAGAAGGACGCATTCGATACCTTCTCTGTTTATCCGCTTCCACTCATTCCATCCGGGGAAATCCGCATGCTTTTTCATGGAAAAGCTGTTATGTGCGTACTCTGTTTCACCCTCATCTTCCCCATTAAGCTTTATCATATTGTACATACGGTATCCGGGACCGTCTACAGATCCGTTTTCGGAATAAAAGATAAGGACATAGGGACAGTGCCAGACGAGGTCTGCTCCGGGGAGGCTCATGCTGTGGAAGGCGATACGAAGCCTCCGTCCGATCTCAATGCCCTTTGTGTGTGCGGAACGGGTTCTGTCTATCTGGATATTTGCCATATCGGATTCAAGGTGGTCAATATAGCTGATGGGCTCGGAGATCCTTATGATGTCTCCTTCTCCCACTTCCTCACCGGTCAAGGTAACGGTGATATCATTAAGTGTACAGTTCTCTCCGGTAAGCCCGATATAGGAGGATTTCGAAACACTGGGAAGAGAGACCGAAACCTCTTTTGCATAATAGGGTGACTTCATAATAAGCTTCAGGTGGTCTTCAAACCGTCCTGCAAGGATCTCATAATGCTCTCCCTTTTCCCCGCTTTGTACAGCTTCGTCATCCAGTCTTTTTTCTACGATCTTTCTGGCTGCGGTTGTTATACTGTATTTATCAAACCATATCTCTCCGTATTCCAGATAATGATAGGCGTCAATGGACTTTTTGTTGTTATGGGTCCTTCTGTCGAAGGAATCAAACAGAATAATTGAAGGAGCGGAGAATTCAGGGTCATAGTCCGGGGGATATTCTGAGTTAAAGCTTATCCTTCTCCATTTGCTCTCAACCGGGATACCGAGAGTGATATTCTCCCTGTAATCCGTACAGCTAATGGAATTTTCCAGCTTCTGTGAATTCTCCGGATCCTCATTAACCGTTTCGGTATCTATGATATTTACCATTATATCTGCAAATTTCGGATCGAATTCCTCGCCGGCTCCCCGGATAAAGGCCTCCCTCGCCATAAAGCGGGGCTTTGCATCACGGTATCTTTTCTTCGTTGTCATGGTGACAAAGGCATCTGCCACCGCTATGATCCTTGCTATCTCGGGAATCTCCTCACCCTTCAGACCTTCGGGATACCCGCTTCCGTTATATCTCTCATGGCTGTAATGGGCTCCGACGCTAAGGTAAGGGTACTCCGTGATGCTGGACAGTATCTCTTCCCCTATGACCGGTTTTTGGCGCATGGCTTCATAATCCCATTTATCGGGATCCGCCTCGTTCTTTATAACCTTATCCGGAACACCTATCATTCCCACATCATGCAGCAGTGCGGCGTAGTAAACCTTTTCTGCAGCGTCGGCATCCTTTCCTGCAAGGAGTGCGATCTTTTGCGCATATTCGGCGATCTTCAGGGAATTGCCCTTTGTAAAGTCATCCTTCTTTTCCACTGCGGAAACAAAGGCTGTGGCCGTCTGGTCAAAAAGCCTCTTCATTCTTTCCTGTTCGCCCTGCATATTCTGTATCTCAATATCATAGGCATGCTGAACCGTATTATTCAGGTCCATATACATGCAGATGTACATTGACAGAGATACCGCAACAAGGGACATATTTACTATGGAAATTCCGTAAGTGAAGATCTGGGTTATCCCGCAGATGATCGGAACGAAGATATAGAGGAGCATGGAAATATAGATAAGCCTGCTGAAAACCTTCCGGTACTGCCTGATAACGGTATATTGGATAAGAGGGCAGAGGACCGGGAACAGATAGGCGATCAGAAAACCATGTCCGCGGTGATATTGATTCGCTTCATCAAAATAATAATAGAGACCTGTGAAGGACGAAATCAGCGCAAGGATCATCCCGAGAAGAGACAGGGCTCCGGTCAGATAAAGCCTTACGGGGAGGGACTCAAGGCCTCCCTCGGTTTTCAGCCAGTCCAGAATATACAGGTTGAAGCCGAAGACAATGGCTGAGGTGAGAAAGAATACGAAAAAATTACTGATCCTTACCATTATAAAGGCTTCGAGGCTTACTGAGCCCGCATATATGTATGCCAGCCTGTCAAACCACAGCACAAAAAAGGCGACAGACTCCATAAAGATCAGTATCTTTTTCCTGCTGCCGGAGAGGAAACGGGTAATGAAGAGTAAAAAGATAAGTACCCCGCAGGCTCCGCAAAGAAGGAGCATTATATTCAGTTGGTGAGCCCTGATAAAATCGATCATACTTTTTTATGCAAAATGAAGAATTCATCCAGCTTTTCCAGGAGTTCATCCTTCTGGATACCCTTAAGGAAATATCCCTCCGGCTTCAGAGCCACCACCTCCATTACACTCTGCTTGTCCCTCTTTCCGGTAAGGAACATGACCGGAATGGAGCTGGTATCGGGATCGCTCCTAAGCATTTCCAGAACCTGGGGTCCGCTGGTTACCGGCATTTCATGGTCAAGAAGTATCAGATCCACCTTATTCTTTCCAAGCCACTTTATGGCCTG
>CADCQV010000360.1 GCA_902803625.1 uncultured Lachnospiraceae bacterium | reverse complement strand
TACGGAATAGTCGATACCTCCGATATAAGCGCCTTTGAGAAGGCGATAACTGATGATGTGAAGGCTGTTATGATAGAGAGCCCCGCAAATCCGCTTATGACGGTGACCGATATAAGAGCCGTTTCTGAGGCAGCGCATGCACATAAGCTTACAGTCATTGTGGACAATACCTTTATGACTCCCTATCTTCAGAGACCTCTTTCTCTTGGAGCGGATATAGTGGTACACAGTGCTACGAAATACCTCGGGGGACACAGCGACCTTGTGGCGGGACTTGCCGTTATTAAGGATAAGGAGACGGCAGAGAGGCTTGCCTTTATCCAGAATGCTACCGGAGGGGTTCTCGGTCCCTTTGATTCATTCCTCCTTATCAAGGGAATAAAGACCCTGGGTGTACGTATGGACAGGCATGTGGAGAATGCCGGTTTTATAGCGGAGAAATTAAAGGAAAACAGCGCTGTAAAGAGTATCCACTATCCGGGCTTAAAGGACGACCCGGGCTATGAGGTAAATAAAAAACAGGCTGAGGGTGCCGGAGCAATGATCTCCTTTGAGCTTAAGGAGGGATATGATACCGGGAAATTTTTCGAGAGCCTTGAGCTTGTCATGCTTGCGGAAAGTCTCGGAGGAGTGGAGTCCCTTGTCTGTCACCCTTCAACCATGACGCACGCCTCCATCCCGGAAGACATCAGAAGGGAGGTTGGCATCACCGACACCCTGATAAGGCTTTCTGTCGGGATAGAGGATAAAGAGGATATTTTAAGGGATCTTAACACAGCGATCGAAAGGAGCAGAATATAATGGGTTACTACGGATCAATGCAGGAGCTTGTGGGAAACACACCTCTGGTAAAGCTAACGAACCTTGATATTCCTGAGGGAGTGAATCTCTTTGCGAAGCTGGAGCTTTGGAATCCTTCCGGAAGTGTAAAGGACAGAACAGGAAGGTATATGCTGAAGGCTGCCGAGGAAAAGGGCCTCATAAAAAAGGGCAGTACCATAATAATGGGTACTGCGGGAAATACAGGTCTCGGGATCGCTTTTGCGGCCCTTAATAAAGGTTACAGGATAATCTTTGTGATCCCCACAAAGTTTTCCGTTGAAAAGCAGACACTGATAAGGGCTCTCGGTGCCGAGATCGTAAATACGCCGAGGGAAAAGGGGATGCTCGGAGCAGCGGAAAAAGCCGAGGAGCTGAAGGCAGAAATTGATGGCGCAGTATCCTTTGACCAGTTTAAGGACTTAAGTAATCCGAAAGCCCACTATGAGACTACAGGCAGAGAAATCTATGAGGATCTTCAGGGAAAGATTGACTACCTCGTTGCCGGGGCAGGAAGCGGAGGAACCTTCTCGGGGATAGTAAAATACCTTAAGGAAAAGGATCCATCCATTAAGGGGATACTTGCGGATCCCTACGGATCACTGATCGGAGGAGGGGAGCACCACGACTACAACATTGAGGGCATAGGCAATGACTTTGTTCCGGAGACCATGGACATTACTCTTATGGATGAGGCGATAAAGGTTTCCGATGATGAGGCCTTCAATGCATCCAGAATGCTTGCAGCGCGTGAGGGTATCTTCGGCGGATCCTCATCCGGAGCGGCTCTTGCGGCGGCGCTGAAGCTTGCTTCCCGTATAGAAAAAGGAAATATTGTCACGGTATTTCCCGACAGGGGAGACAGGTATTTCAGCTCGGATCTTTATGTTTCTCCTTGACTATTCGTTGTTAAATTATATAATAATCCTGTCAGGCAAGGGCGCTTTGGACGTTGGTTCAGAGCGCTTTGCTTATACAGGTATTTTTTAAGGAGGTTAGATTCAAGGTGAAGGCGATTCAGGAAATACTTGAAAAGATCAAGGATGAAGGAGTGGAGTTTATAAGGCTGCAGTTTACCGATATGTTCGGTACCCTGAAAAACGTGGCTGTGACCGCGGGGCAGCTTAGAAAGATACTTGTTGATAAATACAGGATAGATGCGTCCGTTATGTTCGGAGGGGTGAACGCATTTGAAGGGGAGCTGATCCTGGTTCCGGACTACGATACCTTTACCATACTCCCCTGGAGACCGCAGCAGGAGAAGGTTGCAAAGTTTATGTGTGATGTCTGTTATCCGGACGGGAAGCTCTTTGAGATGAGCTCCAGGACCATACTTAAAAAGGTGATAGATAATGCGGCGGCAGAGGGCTATACCTTTATGATCCGTCCTGAGTGTGAATTCTTCATTTTCCATCTGAATGAAGACGGACTTCCGACCACCCTTTCCCATGAGAGGGCGGGGATAATGGATGTGGGACCTGCGGATTTCGGTGAGAACGCCAGAAGGGAAATGGTTCTTCTTCTTGAAAAGATGGGCTTCGAGATAGAGTCCTCTCACCATGAGGAGGCTCCGGCCCAGCATGAGATAGACTTTAAGGAGTCGGATACCCTGCAGGCTGCGGATTCCATAATGAACTTCCGCTTTGCGGTCCGCTCCATTGCAAACAGGTTCGGACTCTATGCGACCTTTATGCCGAAGCCGAGAAGTGATGCGGCGGGAAGCGGGATGCACCTTAATTTTTCCATCTTTAAGAATGAGAAAAACATTATGGACGGAGAAAACAGCTTAGGCGGTGAAACCGCAGCATTTATTAACGGGATAATGAAGCACTCACGTTCACTTTCGGCGTACACGAATCCTACGGTGAATTCCTATAAAAGGATTCTGTATGCACTGGATCAGGGGAGCAGAAGATCAACCTATATCCGCGTGAGGGAGGGGCTTTTCGAGCCGGCTATTGAGCTTGGATTCCCGGATTCCTCAGCGAATCCGTATCTGGCGCTGGCTCTCTGTATTTCAGCGGGTCTTAAGGGCATAAAGGAGGGTTTTGACGGCACGCTGCCGGAGAGGATACCACTTAATGACGTAAAGACCATTCCGCTTGACCTTAGGGAAGCCGTGAGCTTTGCGGAGAAGGATCCTTTTATTGCGGAAATACTCGGGGAAGATTTTGCCGGGGTATATGCGGAGTCAAAGTACAGGGAGTGGACGGATTTTATGAAGGAAGTATCACAGTGGGAAGAGAGCAGGTATTTATATAAGCTTTGATCTATGGGCTGTATCATTATAGTTATGAGGAAAATCGAAGACGCGAGAAAGATCGGGGCGCTTCTTGGTAAAAGAGGATTCCGGCCCGATCTCCTCTGTACCTCGGCGGCTGAGGCATTAAGTGAGAGCAGCCGGAGGGATAGCGGATTCATCATCTGCGGAAGCCGTCTTCCGGATATGGGATTCCTGGAATTCAGGGACTGCCTTCCGGGGGCTTTTCGTCTTGTGATCCTTTCAAAAAACATAATGAGCGATGATTATCCTTCGGATGCGGTTAAGCTCTCTCTTCCCTTAAAGATAGTCGATCTGACGGCCGTTCTGGAAAAGGAGCTTACGGTATTCGGAAATACGGGTAAGGAAAAGCAGTCTCCGCGGTCTACAAGAAGCATAGAGGAGAAGAGGTATATCGACAGGGCAAAGCTTCTGTTAATGGGAAAAAAGGGGATGAGTGAGCCGGAGGCCTACCGCTACATACAGAAGAGCAGCATGGATAATTCATATTCGATGGTTGAGACAGCACAGATGATAATCCTTATGAATAATTGATATAGAGCTTTCCTATAACCAGTAATAAGTAACAGGTATTGGACATAACCAACTGCCTGTGCCACAATATCACCCAGAAAGAACAAAACAAAAACAGCTTTGAAAGAAGAGGTGATCATTATGGCAGAAAACAAATTAAGATTCGAAACATTACAGATCCACGTAGGACAGGAACAGGCGGATCCCGCTACAGATGCAAGGGCGGTTCCCATTTATCAGACCACATCATATGTTTTCCATAACAGTAAGCATGCGGCTGACCGCTTCGGACTTGCGGATCCCGGAAATATATACGGAAGGCTTACAAATTCCACTCAGGATGTTCTGGAAAAGAGGGTTGCGGCTCTTGAGGGCGGAAGTGCTGCTCTTGCGCTTGCCTCCGGCGCAGCAGCGATTACATACGCTATAGAAGCTCTTGCAGCCAATGGCGGACACATAGTTGCCCAGAAGACCATATACGGCGGCACATACAACCTTCTTTCCCACACACTTCCCCAGTACGGGATAGAGACCACCTTCGTGGATGCACATAATCTTTCGGAAGTGGAAGGGGCCATCAGGGAGAATACAAGAGCCATCTACCTTGAGACCCTGGGGAATCCGAACAGCGATATCCCCGATATTGATGCGGTTGCCGGGATCGCACATAAGCACGGCCTTCCGCTTGTCATCGACAATACCTTCGGAACACCCTATCTCATCCGTCCTATAGAGCACGGAGCGGATATCGTGGTTCATTCCGCTACAAAGTTCCTGGGCGGACACGGAACCACACTTGGCGGAGTCATTGTTGAATCAGGTAAATTTAACTGGAAAGCCAGCGGAAAGTACCCCAATATTGCTGCCCCGAACCCCAGCTATCACGGTGTTTCTTTTTACGACGTGGTAGGACCCGCTGCTTTTGTTACCTATATCCGTGCGATTCTTCTCCGTGATACCGGCGCGCTGCTCTCTCCCTTCAGCGCCTTCCTCCTTCTGCAGGGAGTAGAGACACTGTCCTTAAGGCTTGAGAGACACGCAGAGAATACTAAGAAGATAGTTGAGTACCTTAGCAAACATCCGAAGGTTTTGAAGGTGAACCATCCTTCACTCCCGGATCATCCGGATCACGCGCTGTATGAGAAATATTTCCCGAACGGCGGCGCATCCATCTTTACCTTTGAG
>CADCQV010000359.1 GCA_902803625.1 uncultured Lachnospiraceae bacterium | reverse complement strand
TCATCATCCATCAGCCTGAAATCTTTAATTCGTTGTAAATCCTGCTCATGAAGCTGTTCCTCTGTCAATATCTCCACAGCTTCATTCCTTTCTTCAGCCAACTTCATTTCCTCTTTCGTTTTGATCACCCCCATTCTATACCATGCAAAAACCACTTTCAATAAACCCACGATTAAATTTCAGGAAATGTCGTGACCATTTTATGGAGCACCCGCTTCCTAAGGATCGAATCTATCTTCCTTAAGGCTCTTTACCGGAACCTTCCCGTCAGAATATCTTACCCTGAATCCCCTTTCTCTCCAGACCGAGTGCAGCACCACCCATATGAACAGTCGGAAGCTCTTCCTTTCCCTGTCTTTCATAAGACCGCATATCCAGTCTTTCGGTTCTTCTGTCCTTTTCGAGGTGCCGGTTGGTGACCTTTTCCCATTCCTGACGCCAGATTTCAGCATACTTTTTATTATCCCAGTCAACGGTATTCTCCTTACGGCTCTTAAAGTTCCCACTGGGAAGCTTTATCTTTTCTCCTTTCTCATCAAGGACATACACCATTCTGGACTTCGGGCGCCACTTACCTTTTCCGTACAAGACCCCGGTAATCTTCTTTCGGTAATTCCATAACCTCTCACGATCCATAAACTCCGGTGGAGCGCGAGACGGCAGCATGACTTCTTTTGCGGTCACCTCTTTCTTCTGTGAATAATCCTTGTTCTTCACATCTCATTCACAGAACAGTTTCTCTCCGCTGATATATGCTGCGGAGGCAACGGCAGACTGTCCCTTGCTGCCTTTAACAATTGAAATACTAATATCCCTCAATTCCACTCGGGTCCGGGGGTGTAGCCCCCGGAAATAACGCCTTTCATATAATCCCGTCTGTTTTCATTTCCAATAAAAAAGGATCACAGCTTCTTTCTGCAATCCTAAAAAACATATGCCGTTATTCATCTTAACTACGGCTTTTCATTCCTTTTTCAGTTATATTATTGCCTTGATTCTGGAAGGGAGTAACCGCTTTAGCGGCGCAGGGTTTATCCCGCGTCTATGATGCGGGATGCCTCCCCGGCGAGGGGCGGAAGCCCCTGTGATGACTGCAAGGTCATCTGCCCTCCGCAGGGTGCTGCGTGCCAGTGGCACGCGTTTAGCACCGACCGAAGCGGAACGGAGACCCTTCGGAGAGCGCAATTACATAGGGAGCTTGCTCCCTATGTATAATTGCGCCCTCATCATAGGGGATAAATACATCATCCTCCGGTCACTATTATAAGCTTCGTAGCGTATTTCTTTCCGGAGCCATTCTTTCCTTCTCCATATTCGGCGATTATCTTAGTTCTTCCCTTCTTATGAACGGTGATGATTCCTGTATTTTCGTCAATGCTTGCCACATCGGGTTTTGTGGAAATCCATTTATTTGGCCGGTAGGTTGTGTGGCCGAGATACTTGAACGCATTCAGCGTTGCTTCCGGAGAAACTGTCTGTTCATCCTTCTTCTGCATTTCAGGAAGCTGGATATATAGGACAACCGGATCCCCGATCTTTGTCCAGGAGCTGCCCTTTACCTTCTGCTCAAGGCTCACACTTATCTGCCCGCTCTTTTTCGGCTTCAGGATCCCATTCTTATTTACCTTGGCTTTTTTCTTATCATCTACGGTATAGCGGTGCTTCGCGGATGAATCATAGCCCTCTGCCTCTGTGAGCTTTTCCAGCTTCTTACTGATATCCAGCTGCTTCACAGCGATCACTGTTACAGACTTGTCAGGATCAAATGTCCAAGCTGCATTCACGCTGCTGACAGCACCTGCCGCAGAATTACTTCCGTCATTACTGTGAATCGGCGAAAAGGCGTCAGACACGTCATTTTCATTGCCGGCTTTCCCAGGCTCAGGCGTATTGTCCGGATTAGTAATGCCGGGGTCATCATTGTCCGTGTCATTATGCTCAGGCGTATTGTCCGGATTAGTATTGCTGGGGTCATCATTGTCCGGGTCATTATGCTCAGGCGTATTGTCCGGATTAGGAGTGACGGGGTCATCATTGTCCGGGTCATTATGCTCAGACGTATTGTCCGGATTAGGATTGCTGGGGTCATTATTGTCCGGCTCATTTCCAGAAAAATAAATCCTGTATGTATCCTCTATAACGCAATCATCAACTCCCTCTATCGCTTTCCATTGCGCCTCTGTTCCGGAGTAGCAAATAATATAAATATTTTTAGTGGAAGGAGCTAAAGCACATTCTCCGATCTTTTTGACACTCTTTGGAATATAAATCTTCATCCTATCGGCACATTCTTCAAACGCACCATCTCCTATCTCTTCCACACCCTCTGATATTCTTACGCTATTAAGAGAAACACATCCAGAAAACGATTTTTCTCCTATTGTTCTGACAGTTCCCGGAATGGTAATTTCCGTCAGACTCGAATCGCGGAACGCGGAATCATCAATT
>CADCQV010000358.1 GCA_902803625.1 uncultured Lachnospiraceae bacterium | reverse complement strand
GACACTTATGGATCACATCATTTTCATTAAAACAGTATGACCCGTTAAAAGTCATATGAACATCAAAACTGACATCCTCAAACTTTGACATCATTAAGACTCCCCTCCCTGTGGCCATACAGATAAGGATATTGTTTCTCTGCAGCTCATTCAGCAACTCTCCATATTGTCACTATTCAGAACAGTCACTTGCGGAACCGCAAGTGACGTATGAAGACCAAGGCATTGTGGCATATTTTTTATCTCTGATATTCTTCCAGCAAGCGCTTACAGAATACCATTCGCAATCCCCGCATATTGCTTTCAGACGTTCGTCACAAACACCTGATGACAGGTATTTATCAAGCCTTGATATGAGGTCCTGATATGAATAAACTCCTTCTTTCAGATCAAGTATATTAATGATACTCGCATCAAATCTAAGAACCTTATTATCGCTTTTACATACTCCATCTGACACTTTTAAAGGGCAATTGCTACATAAGCTATCCGTAGAGAAAGTAATCTCAATCTTCACACCCCGATCACTTCTCAGCTTTTCTGTAACCCTATCCATATTTGAAACAAAATCATCCGAATATCCTTTTCCGCTGTAGCCCTGGGTACATAGCAGATGATGCGGTCTTAGCTTAATGATTTCATCCATCACTATAATCATTCCCTCCGCGATCCATTCGGCAGCCTTACAGGCCTGTTTTTCTTAGTTTTCAGAGCTGATCACTGATCACAAATAGCTGACTGTCTCTGATAAAGGCTTTCTGCTGTCGTGATTTTCAAGTGGTCCGGCTCCCTCATCAGCATATCCGAGATCAAGGAGCATAAGGATCTCCTCGTTTTCCGGAAGTCCAAGATCTTCCCTGAGCTTTTCCGGGTCGAAGAAATTCAGCCAGCAGCTGTCAACCCCTTCGTCTGCCGCTGCAAGGATCATGTGGGTGGCGACTATCGTTGCATCCTCTATACCGGAATCCCTTTTGTCACCGGGATAGGTAAATACGTTGTTCTTATCAAACGCTACAGCTATTACCGTAGACGCATTGTAACGGCACGGCGTGGCTTTATCCACTTTTGAAAGAACTTCCGGGCTCTGGATCACATACACGTGTTGCTCCTGAAGATTCTTTGCAGTCGGGGCAAGCCTTCCTGCTTCAAGGATTGCATCCAGTTTTTCCTGCTCCACCTTTCTGTCACTGTACTTTTTACATGAATAACGTTTTTTAATCACTTCTTTGAATTCCATGATGTTCCTCCTTTGAAAAACTTTTGGTTTCCTAATCGCTCTTGTTCCTTCAGAGATTGAGGAATCCCGCCACCATCAGCCTCATTTCCCCAGAACCTTATAAAGCAGCCTGTACAGTTCGTTCGCCTCCTTCTCCGTCAGCGGATGGTCAGAGGCTGAAAGCTTAAGAGGAATATCCTTGCATTTTTCCTTAAGCCTATTCCCCTTATTTGTAATGCTTACAATCGTGACACGCTCGTCCTCTTCCGACCTTTTTCTTGTGACATAGCCGTCTTTCTCCAGACGTTTGAGAAGCGGCGTCAGGGTTCCCGCATCAAGGCAGAGAGTTTCCCCAAGCTGTCCCACGTTCACGCTCTCCTTTTCCCACAAAACCATAAACACGATATACTGCGTATATGTAAGCCCCAATGGTTTTAGATAAGGCGTATAGCTGCCTACGATCTTCCGTGAGCAAGCGTATAACGGAAAGCATAACTGGTTTTCAAGTTTCAGCTGCTCATATTCCTGTGCCATTTCTTTACCCCTCTTTTACCATTATTTATACTCTTACACTTGCTATGTATTCTGCATTTTCCGGGATTTCAATTCCGGGATCGGTTACAGAAACCTCCGGTTTTCTTCCTTTTTCCTCAAGCCCCATACAGAAATGGCATAAAGCGATGCCGACATCTATCTTTTGGAGATCTCCGGTGGAATCATTCACATATCCCTTATCCTTCTTTTCATAGAAATGATATATGCTGTCCTTATAAATGATCCTCCAGGGCTGTTTGTTCACAGCCGAAGGTGCCCAGCGGACCATTTCAAGTATATCATTCATATCGGCTTCCGGTTTAAGAGGATTCTCCCATGTTTCATTAAAGAAAAGCTTATCCGATGAAATACGCCTGTCGGCCCCGATGCCCTTACGCATCATTGTTTCCTTAAGGCTTCTTTTCTTTGCAGGATATCCCAGGGGACTTACGCAGGGCATCATTTCTCCATCCTTAAGACCTGCGGCGGCTTCAAAGAGTTCCCTCTTCATAGTTCCGCCAATCCATACAGTTCCGATCCCAAGAGACCATGCATACAGAACCAGTTTTTCAAAGGAGAAACCGAAAGCTACATCGGCATATGTTTTTTTCTCCACCTTACCGGCCACATACAGCCTTTCTCCCGAAAGCACCGGGCTTGACAGTCCATGTTCCCCGGCATCCAGTAACACGAATTCAACCGGAATGTCAAATGGGTTCGATATCTTCCCGATATAATCCTCTATTGCCCTTTTGTCATCTTCACTTATTTTCTGTCCGTCATAGGTACGGACGCTCTTCCTTCCCATTACCGTCTCTGATATATTACTCATTTTTATAAAAGCCCCTTTATGCAGTCTTCCACTTTCGAAATATCTGCGGTAGGCTCAAATCTGGCGACCACATTTCCTTCCCTGTCTATAATAAATTTTGTGAAATTCCACTTTATGTCCGGCTTCTTATCCCACTCCGGATCCTTCTCTGCGAACATTTTTTCAAGCAGAGCCTTGTACTCGTGATCCTCAAAGCCCTCAAATCCTTTCTGTGACTTAAGATACGTGTACAGCGAAAGCTCGTTTTCTCCGTTTACATCCGCCTTTTTCATCTGAGGAAAAGTCGTATTGTAGTGAACGGTGCAGAACTCATGGATTTCTTCATCTGTTCCCGGAGCCTGTCCCCCAAACTGGTTACAGGGAATATCAAGGATCTCCAAGCCCTTATCGTGATAATCCTTATATAGCTGTTCTATTGGCGCATACTGTGGGGTGAATCCGCATCCGGTGGCGGTATTCACAACAAGAATCACCTTGCCCCTAAAATCAGATAGATTAAGTTCTTCACCATTTCCTGTAGTTATACTGTAATCGTAAATCATCTCTGCCTCCTTATTTGTACTGTAATGCAAAAACTGCCGCTGCCTTGTTATCATTTTCATCTGGCCCTACCTTATGTAACATTTGGGAAAGGGCGTCTACTTTTTCAGAATGTTTCACCTCCTTCAATAAGACATAAATCATTTTTATATTTTGCAATATTATATTGTTTCAAATATTTTGTCAAGTATTTTTCCCGGATATTTTTTCATCAGTTTTCATCTGAAAATTTAAAACTAAAAAACCCTGACCTACCGGAACCCCGGTAAAATCAAGGTTTTATAAGAGCGACAGACGGGGTATAGCTATGACTGCTGCCTCAGTACAGGGTTATTCACTGCCTGATTGTTATTATTTACAGCCTGATTGTTATTATTTACAGCCTGATCCACCCTTTCAGCCTGACGAAGCTGCTTTTTCTTCTCGCGAAGAGCCCTGCGTCCTCCGAGATCAATACCTTCCTTCTTTTCAAGATCCACCAGATTAAGTTCCTTTATGACCTTATCCGCAGGGTTTTTCTTTCTCATATCTGCGATGAAAACATGGGCCGCATAAGGATCCATGACGCCGTAGGCCGTCACAGCCTTTTTGTAGTCCGGTGCTGTCCTGTTTTGAGGATTGCTGATGTAGGTCCTGAGGCCATCCATAGCTTCTCTCCTGAGCTTATCCATTTTATTCTTGATCTTGCTCTCGTATTGCCCGCCCAGACCGAGAGCCACCTGATTGCCGGACATACTGGTCATACACGCATTATGGTACTGCACAAGCTTTTCAAATTTCTGCTCGAAACCGGTGTCGCCCTTCATCAGCTTCCCGATATTATCCTGCTCTGCCTTAAGTCTGTCTTTATCTGTAAAAGCAGTATCCTCTCTGACACGAAGCACTTCCTCCACAAGTCCCTTTTGTCCGTAGCTGTCTGCCTTCAGATACCAGCGCTGGCTCTCTACTGCTCTGACCTCCATAAGAAAGCCTCCGTCAGCCATCTGTCTATGCATGAAATTAGTAAATTCGTGCACATTATGGAAGGAGGTATTGTCTGCCTTCTCTCCATGAAGCCCCGCAATGTTCATATCAGCGAAATTTTCCTTAGCCCAGGCGGGATCCAGTTCATTCGCAAGAGTAAACATTATATTAAAGCGTGTATTGTCAAATTCATTCTTTAAGTGCTTATGGATGCGGTCATACCCGGGATCGGTAAGCCAGGTCTTTACATCCGCCGTGAGCTTTGCTTTGTCCTCAGCAGTTGCCGTACCGTCCCGCAGCTTATTCAGGCTCTCCTTTATGGTCTTATACTGCTTCGAATCCCGGTGGAAGATGGAATCTGAGGCATCCAGCATATTGCGTATAGCATCTACGGCATTTTCGCTTTTCAATCCCGTCTTTCCTTCGAGGGTCGTCTCCTTCCCCGCTCTTATGGCCTCTATCTCCTTATTGAGCTCCCCCATACCGGACTTAATATATATATCAGCTTTTCCGACAAAGGACGGATCTATGCCAAGATGGTTCTGTTTCGGTGGTTCATTTCTTATCCAGGATCTCAGCTCGTTATATACTATGGGATCCGCCACAGACTTTATCTCATCAAGGCAATTTTTCTTTTTGGCCTCTATGGCTTCGATCCGGTATTCTGCCGCCAGACTTCTTAATTCATATTCAAGCGGCATGCCTCCGTTCTCGCCCAGATGATTAACATTATCTGAAACGTTCAGCACATTTTTAACTGCAAACTTTGCCTGCTCTGAAATCTCTTCATTGTCCATAAGAGCGTCTCTTACGGTCTGGAGATCATCCAGCTTTTCCGCGATCTCATTATATAATTCCGCTCTTTTTACCGGATCCGCTTCATAGGGCTTCTTAAGGATCTTTTCATTAAGGAGGTCGTTAAGCTCCCTAAGCTTGCCGGTAAAGTCAGCTGTTGCTGCTCCGCCTGACTCCAATGCGGATTTATTCTTCTCGATAGCTAATGATAATTCGGCAAGATGAGTATAAAGACCCAGATCGCTTAAAGACCAGCCGTTGGCTATGGCATCTCTCCTTATTGAGATAAATTTCAGCATCGGCTTCATTCCTCTGTCTCCCGAAACCGCATCATCAAAGGAGGCCACCGCAGTACTATGACCGAATACGACCCTCATATTATTATCAGCAAATTTGGGATCATTCTCCTGCTTTTCGATAAGGTCATTTGTCACAGTCTCTATGGTAGTGTAGCAGGCATTCATCCTGTTCCAGTATTCTCTCTCCCTCTCCGGAGAGACCTTACCCTTCTGCTGCTCTGTCAGATATTCACCCCAGATATCATTCAGCTCATACTGTGCATTTATCACCTTATGCCAAGGGAATACCTCCGCCTTTTCCTCCATCTCCGCAGCGGTAAAGTCCTTGGTCTTTCCGGGTACAATGGGATTATTTATCCTTTTATCCTCAGGGATAGGCGATCTGAAGTTTGCCTCACCGACCTTCAGCATGGGATCCATCGCCTCGAGCTTTATCTCCATAAGCCCTCTGTTGGCATCCCGCAAGAATCTCTGATAGGGCTTTATATTAATGACGGCTGCAGTCTCCCCGCTCTCTATTATCAGCTGTTCCGCACGGTTTATACCCTTTTCCGCAAGTATCAGTACATCTTTTATACTGTCTGCAAAGGGTTTATTGATGAGACCTCCCTTAAGCTCAAAAGGCACGACATAGGATTCTTCAAGCTCCTTCTTTTCATTTCCGGTCAGATTTTCCTTATTGAAGATTTTATTATTCTCCCTATGGTTCACGGCCTTGATCGCTATCGGCATGACGAGTCCGCCGACACATCTTGCTATCTCGGCTCTCTGCTGGGCGGGTGTGAGATCCCCCGGTGAATCCAGCACCTTGTTCAGACGATCTGTATATTCTTTCTGTCTTGCTTTCTCCTGTCCTTTCTCCTGATCATCCAGTGCTTCGTTCATCAGAGTTGTCTCAGACAGATTAGGATCTATCGTGGGTATAACATTGGCAGTAAAACGGACCATCGCTGATAGATGGCTGGATCCTATGTTGGAATAATTCTTCTCCGGTGCATTGAGCTGACGCAGACGCAGGGCATCCTCCACATCTTTAAGAACCTTGTGGTTATCCGCTACATAGTAAGGAGAATCCGGACGAGTCAGAACATCCAGAGCTTTATTATAATCATCTTCCCTTCCGGGAGATATCCTGCTGAAGGCATTCCAGTCTTTTTCGCCGATATAATCCTTCACCACATTGACAAAAAGCTCAGTGTCACCTCCGAGTGAGGACTGCATAGCCCTTATGTGGTCATAGGCATAAGGATCAGTATCGAAGATATTATTAAGCTCCTTATCCTTTTCCCTTATCTCCGCGATCCACTGAAGATCCCTTTGCTGCTCTGCATCCGTATATTCCTTTACCGGATGACGGTCAGCCATGGTCTTAAGGGCAGCAGGATTTTCCAGGAAGCGCTTTTCAACATCTGTAAGCTGATGCTCCAG
>CADCQV010000357.1 GCA_902803625.1 uncultured Lachnospiraceae bacterium | reverse complement strand
TGTAGCGATTATTCTTTACCACATTCAGCATGATCTTTATTGCGGCATAGCCCACCACGGCAGCGACAATCATACCTATTATGTAGGACAGCTCGAATTGTGCCCCCTCTTCAACAACATCCTTTACCTCCAGCACTGCAGCTCCCATAACCGCAGGTATTGACATAATAAAGGAGTACTTGACCGCAAAGCGTTTTTCGAAGCCGCAGAGAAGTGCCATAGTAATGGTGGTTCCGGATCTGGATATTCCGGGCAGGGTGGCTATACCCTGGGAAGTGCCGATAATGAGCGCATCTCTGTAAAGAGCATCCTTCGGGGTCTTGCTTCCCTCGGCTGCCCTGTCTGCAATAAACAGTATGCAGGAGGTGATGATAAGAAAGATCCCAGGCATTATCAGGGTTTTCGAGCATTCCTCCACGAGATCCTTTAACAGCACACCTATGATGCCCGTCGGAATGGTTGACACAATGACCAGCATCACAAATTTCCTGTAGCCTGTCCGGATAACCTTCCTCCATTTCCTGCCTCTTAAAAGACCGAAGAGGCTTTTAAAGAAATCAATGATTATCCCGAAGCCCTCTTTTATAAGCTTGAAGATATCCTTGTAAAAAACGACAAAGATGGCGAGCAATGTCCCAATATGCAGAAGTATGTCAAAAAGAAAGAGATCCTCGACATTGTTTCCTATATGAAAAAGGTTCTGGAATATTGCAAGATGTCCCGATGACGATACCGGCAGGAATTCCGTCAGACCCTGCAATATTCCCATAAGTACCGCTTCTATGATGCTCAAATTAATATCCTCCCGAATACAAAAGCTGCCGTCTCTGTTGACCGGTTTTTCCCTGTCTTAATGACACCAATCAAAAAGACCATACACGATATTCTACCACATATGGTCTTTAATTACAAAATATTGTGTTCTGCGATTTACCGGCCGACCTTCCTCTCACGTTTGTTTTCATACATGGCTCTGTCGGCACGGCGGACCACATCCTCCGCCTTCCTGTCAATATCCGGATCGTAATCGGCGATCCCGTAAGCAAGATGCACCTGCTCCCATTGATTCAGATTTGTTGCGTTTATCCTGTTCATGACATCCTCAAGCTGGAGTATCAGCTTTTCCCTGCTCTTATAATCCTCATCCTTAAGGATGACCGCGAATTCATCCCCTCCTATCCTGAATACGGGGCTCCGCTTGAATATGCTCCCTATCAGGCGGCTCGCGGTCTTCAGATATACATCTCCCCTGTCATGTCCGTAGTGGTCATTTACAAGCTTCAGTTCATCGCAGTCAAACATCCCAATGGCAAAGGACAGCTTATAGGGATCCTCCTTTATCCGTTTCTGCAGCTTGTCAAGGGACTTCGTGAAAGCACCCTTATTCTTCATGCGGGTCATGGCATCGATAAATACCTGCTCATTCAGGTTGCTGATATGATCCCTCACATGGGCTGTCAGCTGCTTAAAGGTTTTGGTAAGTCTTCCAACCTCATCGTCACTGTCATAGTCAAGAACATAGTCGTAATCTCCCTGATCCACCTTCTCCGCGGCTTCAATAAGCTGCTCCAGCGGTCCCGTGATACGTCTCGTGTACAGCATAGAGAACAGGCTTGTCACCACCAGAACGATGCCTGCGGCGATGAGAATATTAAATACCAAAGCCTTCCAGTCCCCCTCGGTTTCAACAACGGGAACTGTAACCACAAGCCTCATGCCGTTACTCAAAGGAAGCCAGGCCGCCTCCTTTTCCGTCCCTTCAAAGGTGTACCTTAAGAATGTGTTGTCAGCCACCGCTCCCTCGGGTACGGCCGGGGTTGTTTCCCTGCTGAACTGTGTGACATCTATCCTCGGGTGATAAAAAAGATTTCCCTCTGAATCGCTGAGAAAAGCATATCCGTTCTGGTAGAGGCGGATACTGTCCACCTGCTCTGCCATTGTGGAGTAATCAATCTCTATTCCCACCACTCCCACAAAGCGGCCTTCATAGAAGATAGGGACATCATAGGATATCACTCTTTTATCCAGGTTCTCCGTAATGTAGGGTGGAAGCCATATTGCCTTACCCTCGTACTTCGGGACCGTGAACCATACGAGCTTTGACGTATCCTCCATGTCGTAGAGCGAGATATCCGTTACCTCATGCTCCACAAAACCGTTTCCATTAAGGTCCGTGTACCAGAAGCCCTTTACACCCGGGGATACTTCAGGATCGATCCTGTAATAATAGGTGAGTACGCCGTTTGTCTTTGATGCCATTTCATCAAAGTACTCCCGGACCCTGTCCACATGCTCCTTTAGCTCAGCTTCACCAAGCCCCGTAATATCGGCTTCGGTAAAATCCGCAACCTTTTCCACCGACTTCTGTACGCTGTTGAAATAATAGTTCAGATTCCTCTCTCCCGTTTCACAGAGAAGCAGCAAAAGCTGGTCTGATCTGGCACTCTCTGTCTTCCTTATGAAAACAGCAGAAAGCAGGGTAACAACCGTAATAGCTATCAGCAGCACAAAGAGCATCGTTATTGTAATTCTGGTACGAAGTGAATGTATCATTGTTTATCCATACCGTCCTTTCAATAATCCGGAGCCTGCAGTCCGGACAGAATACTGGATTCGAAATCCTTAGGATGCAGGGGACGGGAAAAATAATATCCCTGAACCAGTTCGCATCCAAGTTTTTTCAGAAGAAGGAGCTGCTCCTCTGTCTCCACTCCCTCGGCGACAACCGTGATATTCAGACTGGCTGCTATCTTCAGGATCAGATCTATCAATTGAACATCCTTCTCGCTGTTATTGACATTCCGTATGAAGTGCCTGTCCATCTTCAAAACATCAACAGGCATTGACGAGAGCATATTAAGGGAAGAATAGCCTGTGCCGAAGTCATCCATTTCCACCATAAATCCCCTGCTTCGCAGATTTTCAACCACCTTGATTATCTGATCCGCATTTTCGGTGTATGCGCTTTCCGTAACCTCCAGCATAAGCGCCTTATGATCAAGTCCGTTCTCCGAAAGAATCGTATCAAGGGTTTCCTCGAGCTTTGGATCAAAAACATCAACTCTGGACAGATTTACGGATACGGGAATCGTCACCCCGAACTGTGCCTTCCAGCGTGCGATCTGCCTGGCAGCATGACTCCAGACGAATCTGTCCACCTCTCCTATCTTTCCGTTCCTTTCAAAAACCGGAATAAACTGATCCGGAGCGATCATTCCGAATTCCGGGTGCTGCCAGCGTATCAGCGCCTCAGCACTCCTAAGTACCGGCTCCTCCGACTGTATACCGTATTTCGGCTGATAATACACCTCAAATTCGAAACCGTCCAGAGCACGTCGCATGTCACTCTGCAAACGTTCATCATAGAGCTCCTTTTCCCTCACCTTATCATTAAATACTATGAGATGCTCCTTGAAATGTCCCCTTGCCATACTGCAGGCGGTACGTGCCATGTCAAACTGCTGCACAGGCTCAAGCCCCGCTTCCCATGGCATCACACCCATCCTTAAACGGATACTGGTATAAGGTGAAAGATCCGTAAGCTTCTTCTGCAGGCGGTCAAAGAGCTCCGTATGATCATCCCTGTGAGGGCAGAAAATATCGAAGTGATCCGCCTCCAGGTGTCCGGCGATACCACCGGTTTCATCCGAAAAAGCGGCTATTTCCTTTCCCAATGTTCTCAATACCCGGTTACCGAAGCTTCTCCCGTTCAGGGCATTGATGGAATGGAACTTTTCTATATTCATTACTATGGCATCTCTTGGCGTATCCCGGCCTTCCCTGTACATGCGTTCAGCATACTGGAAAAAGTAATTCCGGTTATACAGTCCCGTCAGCTCATCCTTTTCGGTAGCCTCAATGAGCATCCTTGCCTTTCTTTCGGATCTGATGCTCCGGAACATAAGTATCAGTATGAGGATCAGCACCGCCGCTGTTATAAGAACCACAGCAGCCAGATTATCCACGACATAATCATAGAGAGTCGGTCTGGCATTCTCGGTTAAATAATGGGAAATGGAAGCATTGACGACAGAATAGGGAACTATAGCAGTGACCTTTGCCAGTATGGAGTAGAGATCGGTTTCCTCTCCTCTTACCGCCATGCAGTAATCAAGCTCCCGCCCGGTGGAAAATGCCGAAAGCTTATATCTTTCGCATAGTCTTGAGATATTATAGTACCTGTAGCTGCTTATAAGGACACAGTCCGCAACACCCTTCGACACGGCCCTCAGGCAATCCGAAGTATCGGGATAGTACACTATCCTCCAGTTCGGAAAATTATCCTTAAGGAACACCTCATAATTCGGGTTGCCCTGATTTACTGCTACTATCACATGCTCCTTATCGGAAAAGAACTCCCGGTTATCATGGCGCACCATCGCATAGACATCCGTCCGTATAATGGAAGGTGTCATGACAAGTCCCAGCTCTTCCCCGTCATAGCTGCTTAAGTTTGCGGGGAACACACAGTCCACCTCTCCCTTTTCAAGTGCCTCCAGAGCCAGGGCGGAGGTTGCATATGATCTGGTCCGGAATTTCAGCTCCGCATCCCTTATACAGCCGGAGGCAGCCCCGAGATACTCCTTCAATGCTCCGGTGAGCTCACCCGTCTCCGGGTCGGAGGCGCAGAAGGCGAGATAATCATCCTGATATCCCACACATATCGTATCGTGGGAAGAAAGCCATTTCTCCTCCGAATCAGAGAGAACGGCGTTGGTTCCAAACCTCTGGATATACTTTTCAAACATCCGTTCATTGTAATAGGGGTTCTCGTCCTGTATCCGGTAAAGTGCTTCGTTCAGGTCGGCAAGAAGGTCCTCCCGGTTCTTATTCACAGCAAAGAAAAAGTCGGAGGAACCGATCTTGCATACCGGGACCAGCTTCTCGGGATTCCCGTAAGCATTGATGGTAACAAAGGCGTCCAGCTTACCCGAATCCAGCATATCCTGAGACTCGGGCTCATTACCCGTGAGCTCTACAAGCTCCGGATGGACATTGTTTTTTTCCGCCCAGTCCAGAAAGATCGCTTCCTGTACGCTGCCCTTATTGATACCGACACGCTTTCCGTTTAATGTGGAATAATCCCTCGAGGTGATCTCTTTATTTGAAGGGGTAATGAAGATCAGATATTCCTCGGTTCCCATGGGGAGCCCGGAAAAAAGCATTTCCTTTTCACGCTCCGCGGTATACGAAACGTCACTCAATACATCAATCCTGCCGTCCTTCAGCATCTCGAGGAGGTCTGTCCAGCTGCCGTTCACATACTCATATTCCCATCCGGAATAGGCAGCCACCTTCATCTGGTATTCATATGCATAGCCCGAGCGCCGGTCAAAGCTGTCATGGGTATTAAAGGGCGACTCATACCATCCGATACGTACAATCTTGTCACCGTTCCCGGCAGCAGCCGCTTCCGGGTACAACAACAAAACCACCGCAAAAAAGAATACAAAAATAAGGGCAGCTCTCTTAAATATAAAAAATACTGACCGGCAAGAATCATCCATACTTTATAATTATAAGTAATATCGCGGATTTCTTCAAGAAGTCAATGGAGTCAACG
>CADCQV010000356.1 GCA_902803625.1 uncultured Lachnospiraceae bacterium | reverse complement strand
TGAAGGAATGTTCAGTTTTAATCAGAAAAACCTGCTGCTTCTGACAGGAGGAAAGCTTGATAAAAATCTGGCTGAAGATTTGAAAAAGATGTCCGGAGAGATCCTTTCGGGAGATGAGCTGGAACTTGTGGAGGAAAAGCTTTTCCGGCCGCTGATGTCTTCTATTCCTGCGGGAGCTGCTCCCTATAGCAGTTTTACTATATTGGAACGTGAAGATAAAAGACGTGCAGTTATCTTACGCTACGGATCAAAAGAGGATTATATAGGGACAAATCCGGATATACCGGAACAGGATGAAGATAATGAGGAGTTTGCAGCGAATGTCTGTATACGGTCTGAGTTTCTTGGGGCGCGCAGACTGATGATCGTTCTTGGTTGAGCAAAGAACAAGGAGGCATTTAATCAATAAAACAGAAGGGAATCTTTTGCCATGAAAGAATATAACTTTGATGAATTATACGCGGGATGCGGTGAGGAAACAATACCCGTCAGGGACGGTAAAAATGCAGGAGGCGGTTTTATAAAGCATAGTGTCCGGTCTTGCGCGGATCTTCAAAAATTAAAGATTTTCGGCGAAGATAACAGCATACAGATACGTGCTTTGCTTACCACTGCCTTTGCAATGACGCTGAAGTCGTATACTGCGTCGGAAGAAGCATTCTTCTCATGCATTGATCACGGAAAAAAAGCTGCAGTCAGGCTTGTCTGTGATGCAAAAAATCCCGTGCTTTCCGAGATCAGGTACTGTGAGGACTTCCTTGAAAAAGTCTTTGAAAATGATGGATACAGTTATGAGGGAGTTGCCGGAGCCTATAATCTTTCCGGTGCGGTATGCTTTGATCTTGACGGTAATTATGCTCCCGAACAGGAAGTGAAGCTTTTGGTCAGGGTATTAACAGATGATGAGGGTTTTACATGGGAGTATGAGTATGACACAGATGCTTTTTCGGAATATACCGTAAGCGGTCTTGTTCATATGTATGACAACATTATCGGGGAATTTCTGATCAGGAACTGCCTTGAAGAAGTCTGTCTTACTGCAGGAGATGATGATGAGAAGATACTGAATATCTATGATGCCTCAAGTCCCTTTGAATATAAGCCGGGTTATCGTCATCTTCAGGATTCGGCTGAGAAATATCCGGATCGAACAGCTCTTATAGCAATAGACAGAACACTTACCTACAAAGAATTAAACGAAGAAGCCAATGCCCTGGGGCATGTACTGAGGGCCAATGGTGCTGATATCGAGTCGGGGATCGCTGTCCTTGCCGACAGGAACAGTTATGGCTATGTAATGAGAGAAGGTGCGTTAAAGAGCGGCGGCGCCTTTATATCGATAGATCCCGAATATCCGGAAGAGAGGATAATGTATATCCTTAAGGATTCAGGGTGCAGGCTGCTTGTGACCACAGGAGCTATCATGGACAGGCGTAAGGACCTGATGAAAAGCCTTGAAAATGCGGGAGTCACAATAATAGAAGCCACAAAGGCCGTTTTGGAAGGGCATAAAGACAATCTGAATATCGACGCTCTGGGTGAAGCTCTTGCCTATGTTATTTACACCTCCGGCTCAACGGGAAAGCCCAAAGGCGTGATGATCGAGAACAGAAACCTGGCAAACTTTGCAGATGATAACATTCACAACAAGGAAGCAGGATTATTTACAAAGTTTGGAAGAGTCACTCTGGCGCTCGCGGCCTTTACTTTTGACGTTTCGGTCCTTGAGGAATTTGTTCCGCTCTCCCACGGGCAGACAGTAGTTCTTGCCACAATGGACCAGATCATGGATGCGGAGCAGATGAGGGATCTGATCCTGAAAAACAATGTTACGGCCATGACCTGTACGCCCACCTATATGCTCAATCTCACTGAGATAGAGTCGTTTGTGCCCGCTATCAGGAACTTAAAGACTATCGATATAGGTTCGGAAGCTTTTCCGCCTGTTCTCTATGAAAAACTGGTGGCTATAAATCCCGGACTTTATATAGTAAACACTTACGGTCCGACCGAATGCTGCGTCACCTGTACGCTTAAGGAACTGCACAGCTCTGAAGATATCACGATCGGTTACCCTCTATCCAATGTCAAGATGGCTACCTTCGACAGAGACGGCCGTCTCCAGGTTCCGGGTGCACTTGGTGAACTTGTCATCATGGGGAACGGAGTGGGAAGAGGCTACATAGGAAGAGAAGATCTCAACAAAAGAAATTTCATTACCCTTCTGGGGCTTCCTGCCTACAGGAGCGGAGATCTTGTGCGTATTAAAGAGGATGGCGATATTGAGTTTCATGGAAGGATAGACAATCAGGTCAAGCTTAGGGGACTCCGTGTCGAGCTTGGAGAGATTGAGAGCGTGCTCGGAAATGACCCTGGTGTCAGAAGCTGCATCGTCATCGTGGCAAAAGGCGAAACAGAGTATCTGGCCGCTTACTTTACTGCAGATGAGAAGGTGGATATAAAGAGCCTTAAGGCACACCTTTCATCCTATCTGACTTCCTACATGGTGCCTCAGGCTTATATGCAGCTTGACGAGATGCCAATGAACTTAAGCGGCAAGATCGATAAGAAAGCACTTCCGGCAGCTGTCATGATGGCGGAGGAGATCGTTTCTCCCGAAAATGAAACTCAGGAAGAGATCCTGCAGATCGTGAAAGAGGTAATCGGTGATGTGCCTGTCGGCATCAGGTCAGACCTGTTTGCCTTTGGGCTTTCGTCCGTAGGCTGCATTAAGCTGTGTGCGCTTTTGTCAGAGA
>CADCQV010000355.1 GCA_902803625.1 uncultured Lachnospiraceae bacterium | reverse complement strand
GGCGGGAAACGCCCCCGCGGCCTCAGCAGGCAGAGTATTTTCGGCTGCCGCCATTACAACTTACCCCCATTCATCCGAAAGCCAGTTCCTCAATAGTACCGCTGCAGCTTCGGGATTATTATCAACAAAACTTTCAATCAAAAGCCTGGCCTCCGACTTTTGCTCCTCCAGGTCGATATCCTCAAGGGACGCTTCCTGGGTACTTGCCAGAAGGTCGCCCAGCTGTATCTCATCCTGAGGCTCCTCCATGGCATTCTCTCCCCTCATGGATCTGATCACAACAAAGGCAAGGAGTCCGAGGATCAGTACTATAAGGCCTATCATAAGTATAGTCTGCCAGTCGGGAAGGTTACTCTCAGCAGGCACAAACACCGGCTCCTGGAATGCTACTATCTGGATATTGGCAACCGGGATCCCTGTGGCCTTGGAAACCACATTGCTCACATCCTCATCAACCTCCAGCTTGGTGAGATCACTGTTCTCCGCCTGGAATGCTTCAAAGGTGGTTCCGTCCAGGAGTCCCTGAGCCTTCATCTCATCCTCATTATAGATCACATACCTGATGGCTGTTATTCCGATGGAGCTGGTATCATACTGTATCGCTCCGCCGCCGCCGGTGGTATGGGTTATAGTCTCATTTGGCAGATAATCCCTGCTGGTCTCATCCGTGGTGGTGGTGGAATTTCCGTTATCAGCGTAAACATAAGTATTGTCCCCGTTGGTATCGGTTCCGGGCACCTGTCCGTTGGTATTCTCCGCAGTCTGTGAGTAGGTATCCTGATGGGACAATACTCCCTGATCCTGTCCTTCAGCCGGAGTATAGGTGTGCTCCGTGGTCTCTATGTCATTCCAATTGAGATCCAGATTCGGTACCACCTGAACCGAATCATATATCTTCGCGCCAACGAGTGCGTCCCTTATCTGGCTCTCCACAAGCTGGTCATACTTCTGCTTATAGGAAAGCCTGCTGGAAGCTGCTCCCGCTCCGGTGGATGAGGAGGTGTCCTCCCCGGAAAAGAGCATATTCCCCTTAGAGTCCATTATGACTATGTTCTCTGTGGTGGCATTTCCTATGGCTGTCGCCATGAATCTGGCAAGCCCCGCTGCTATATCATCGGTCATGGCCTCCGGATTATCAAGAACGAGCATAGCACTGGCATAGTTCTCCCGGTGCTCCGAAAGGAGCGTCCCGTCATTATCCGGAATGCTCAAATTTACCGTTGCGCTCTTTATATTTTCCTGGGTTTCCAGATCCTTCTCTATATTCTTTTCCAGATAGAGCTGGTATCTCTTCTCCTTGTCGGTTTCCGTACTGGAGAAGCCGCCGGAAAATACATTGGAGATATCGTATCCTTCAGCCGGGATATTATTGGCGCCGAGAAGTATATTCGCATCGCTTAGCTGCTTCTTGTTGATGGAAATGGTGAGACCGTCATCGCTGATCTTGTAGTCCATACCGTTTTCATCCAGAAGATCCCTGATCTGGGCTGTCTGGGCGGTATCCTCGGCAACTGCCAGCACCGCATATTTTGGTGCCGAAACCGTCCAGATAAGTACGGTAACGGCAACCACTACCGCTGCTCCGACGGAAATGATTATCGTCTTCTGTTTTGTACTGAACCTGTTCCACCACTCAAGGAACCGGTCGAGTAATTGTCTGAGTCGTTCCTGCATTTATGTGTCCTTTATACATTGTCATTCTGAGCGAAGCAACAGGAAGAATCTTTTATACCCGATGGGAAAGATCCTTCGCTGGCGCTCAGGATGACAGAAATTGTCCCAACATTTTGCCACTGTCGTGGCAAAATGTCGCCGTGTCGACATTCTCTCACAGATCTCTGTCTCCTCCGGTTCAACCAACATTTTCACGCGTTGCGTGAAAATGTCGCCTTGTCCCAACATTTTGCCACTGTCGTGGCAAAACGTCGCCTTGTCCCAACATTTTGCCACTGTCGTGGCAAAATGTCGCCTTGTCCCAACATTTTCACGCGTTGCGTGAAAATGTCGCCTTGTCAGCATTTTCTCTTTGAGAAAATGCTGACTAAATCTGCATCTGCATGATCTCTCTGTAGGCTTCGATGAAACGATCCCGGAGGGCTACCGTGTACTGTAAGGAAGCCTGGGCCTTTGCCTGGGCAATGGCCAGATCGTGGGTATTCTCCGTAAGTCCCAGTGCGAGCTTTACCTCCTCGTCCTCCTGGTCCTGCAGATAGGAATTGGTCTCATTTATCTGGTTCACGGCGCTCTGAAGAAAGCCTCCGAAATTCCCTGAATCGGCTATCCTTCCGTTTCCGGTTCTTAAGGCCGCATCCTCAATGGCGTCACTCGTTACGTTATATAATTTTGTAATGTCCATACGCGTCTCCAATGATCAATAAACGGTTATCCCGGAAATCATCCTTTATCAGGCCTTGCCGATGGTCAGTCCCTGCTGTGCAATAGCCTTTGACGTGGTAAAGGCCGTTGCATTCGCCTCGTAAGCGCGGCTGGCATCTATAAGGTTGGTCATCTCCGTGATGGTATTCACATTGGGATAGAGTACATAGCCGTTCTCATCCGCATCGGGATGAGCCGGATCGTAAACCATCTTGTACTCGGAATGCGTGTCATTATAGATCCCTCCGACTTTCACTCCCGCCAGGTTTGACTGGGCATACTTACTCTGATTTGAGGCAAGTATGGAATTGAAGGATGGCTCCGGATTGTTCTTTGTCTCGAAGGTGACTACCTTTCTGGTATAAGGATCACCGTTACTGGTTCTGGTTGTATTGGCATTCGCTATATTCTCGGAGATCACATCCATACGGAGTCTCTCCGCGGTAAGACCCGACGCGTTTATGCCAAAGCTGTCAAATACTCCCATTATATTTCCTCCCCTCTTACTTCTGCGTCACGGAACGGATATTCTGGAATTCCGCCGTGATGCTCTGGGTAAGGCCGTTATACAAAATATTATTCTTTGCAAGCTCGGCATTTTCAGTATCTATATCTACATTATTTCCGTCCAGTCTGTAGGAATAGCCTTCGGCATCTGTGTACTGCTTGCCACGCAGGCGGTCCATCCTTATGGACCCCACCTTGTCGTCCAGGCTCTCGAATCTCGAGTGCCTTAGGGCTTCCTCCAGATTTGCGGCGAAAGAAACATCCTGTCTCTTATAGCCGGGTGTATCGATATTTGCCAGATTATTGGCAATGGCTTTATTCCGTAAAGCCGAAGCGTCGGCAGCCTTGTCGAGCACATTGATATAATCGTATATATCGGTTTTTACCATGTCGCACGCCTCCTTTTTGGAATGTTGTTCAGAAGCCATTAAAAGCGGTACAATTAAACTTGTACTACCATAATGACAATAATTCACCTATAATTATAAGGGAAAATACACAAAAGTCAAAGGATGGAAAGAATGGCTTCACACCCCTTTATACTGCTGTTTTACGCCGTTTCGGGCTTCATGAACACGATGATGGGCATCTTTCATAAAAAAACAACGGAAAATAATTATTTTATAAATAAATCCTATATTTCATCCCGGGAAAACGTATTCATTGAGGATCAGAATGAAGAAAAGAATCTTAGATACGGCTCGAAAAGCTTTGCACATTCCGGCTGTGGGACAGCTGCTGTATACAATGCACTGCTGCTTCTCGGTAAACCTCAGCCGCTCGCTGAAATAATCCGTCATTTTGAGGGACACGGAGCCTCCTTCTTTGCAGCCTTTGGCACTGCACCCCAGGCCGCAGCGAAATATTTACAAAGCCTCGGCTTTTTTGTGGAAAATACCTCAAACAGGAAAAAATTTAAGGAGCTTGCAGAATGCTCGGATGTGATGATATTTACGGTAATGAATAACCGCCGCAGCATAAGGCGCATGCTGCACACAATGTGTATAGAACGGATCCCGGAAAGTCCTCCGGATTCCTTAGCCTCCGTTCCGGACGGATCCGATACCATCAAAAGTCCCGGTTCCCCTGAAGAATCCTCTCACCGCTTCATCGTCCACAATTCCCATGGGAGATCTGAGAATTATGTAAACTACGATGAAATGATGTCACACCTTGGCGACGGCAGCGGCCTCGCCGATGGCGTGTATATGGTGGGAGTCACAAAGAGCAGTATTCCTTTATATAATCATTAAAAAACGGAAGTGCGAGGGAGATATACGCCTGTCTCGCGTTTATTATCCCGCACCTTAAAAGCCTGTCCCTGTAAACAGAGTAATTTCCCGGTTTGTCCATAAGCGCTGTTATCTCACTCCGTTTGTACTCCTCCTTATCCGTAAGAAGGCGAGCCATTTCCCGGTCAGCTTCTGTCAATTCTTCCCAGATCTTTTCGTATGAATAGGCAAATAATTCTGTTTTCAGGCTGTCGATTATGTCCTCTGTCTGAGAGGTTGGAATATATGTATAGTCCGGTATTTTGCTGAATGTGGTGGTGAAAGGATTCTGCATTTTATACTTTTTTCAAGACAAAGCTCCCTTCCCGCTTTCCCCTCCGGGAGGGTTTCCCTCCCCTGGCTTTCCCTCCGGCGGATTTCCCTCGGGAGGGTTTGACTTTCCCGGCAAGCCATTACGGGAAATGCTCCCGCGTTCCCGCTTCTCTCCCGGAGGTGTCATTTTCCCCTCCCCGGGCTTGCCCTCAGGCGGATTTCCTTCAGGCGGGTTTCCCTCAGGCGGATTTCCCTGTCCCGGCAGTCCGTTACGGGAAACACTGCTCTCACTCTTTATTTCAATTGCTTCGCCGCTGTACTCCGAGTCTTCATTATATTCATCACCGTCAATATAGAGCTTATAACCGTTAAGATCTATGGCGCCAAGATCAGCGGTAAGGGAGCTTACATAGGAATCTCCGGTAAGAGTCCATTTTGAACCGTCTTTCAGCTCCACATATACGTCCCCGGCTTTTCCGCCGGCATTTAGGGCTCCCACAAATTCGGAGGCGTTTGAGAGGTACATATTCAGAGCGGAAATATCGTCTACCACAATATCCCCGTTTATCTTCTGTCCATCGGCATAGAGATTCACCTTTCCGCCATTTGAACCCTTATTTCCCCAGCCTGCCGCTGCCGCCCGGAGCAAGGCTCCGCCTCCACGGTTGGAGATGTCAGCATTATTTAAGCTAATGTCCGCAACGGTATTATTTACAAAGAAAACGTCACCTCTCATATTCGTAAGGCTGCCGCCGTTCATAGTGAATTCAGCTTTTCCCTGATCGGCATCTCCGGACATGGACTGATATATCATCACGGCCTTGTAATTATCCGCCTTGTCGCTGTTCAGCTTATTATTGTCCGCGGTAAGAGTCACATTGTTCAGGGTGACACTGTTCTTCCCTTCCACAACGACCCCCTCAGATGCGGTGGAATTGAGCACGGCGTCATTTACCGTGATATCCGCGGTGGAGTAGACTGCAGGCGATCCGGTCCCGTCTGCAGAGTAGCTTCCTCCGGTCACCTTGACCGTACCACCTCCCCGGTCAGAACGTATGGCCGCAGAGGAATTACCGGTGGTGTGAACGGTAAGGTTCTCCGCATTCATTGTACCTCCGCCGGTAGTCATTATTCCGCCGGAACAGTTACCGTCCGTAAGTATCACCGAGTCTGAGATATTAACGGTGGTTCCCTCTCCGTAGCTGAATACGGCATTTGCATGGGTTCCGCTTGTATTAACCGAGATATCGCTTAAGTCAAGAGTGGCGCCGTTTGTAGCAAATACAGCCGAGTTTTCACCGTAAAAGTCGGATTCATCACCCTCCGAATCACCGGTTTTTGAGATCTTAACCTCACTGTATGAAACGGCGTCCCCGTCTGCTGTTATTACGTGCTCTCCGTCAACAGAGCTTTCCATCACCTCATATGAGTCAGTATCCGTATGATCTTCAGCAACACTGTCCTCCGTGCTTTCCCCGGCTGCTTCCGTTTTCAGTCCGGTATCCGTTCTGATGGCAGCAGTTGAAGGAAGCCTCCCGTCAGCGCAGGCAGTACCTGCGGTGCTCGCAAAAAATATCACTGTTGCAAGAAGTGCAGCATTTTTTCTGATTCTTTCTCTACTCATTACCTGACCTCGACTTTCTGTATTCTATATTGTCGTATACTGTTACCACTTAAAAATCCTTTGGGCCTTGACATCAGTCCGAAGGACTGATGTTACGGCGACATCTTTGAGCGGAAGCGAAAAGATGTTGGCATAAAGGCTTGGAAAGATCCTTTGGCTTTCGCCCTCAGGATGACAGTGCCTCGCAGTAAGGAGGCTCCGTCCCGACAAAAACAATGATATCGAAAGAATCTGTTTAAAAAATGTTTGAATTGTGTCTTTTTTGTGAGCGGGGGAGTAAAAAAGCCCGCAGGATAAGGAAGAACTCCCGAAGACCTGCGGGCTTGGCGGTGGTTTACTAATTACACTTTTTCGTATCTATTCAGAACCCTTCGGATTCTGAATAGATACTGCGCATTCGGCTAATTAAATCGTGCTTCGCACGATGAGCCGAATGCTATAATGCCTTGGTTTTCATACGTCACTTGCGGTTCCGCAAGTGACTGTTCTGAATAGTTACCCTTTTTCTTAAATCCCGTCCTCCGGATAAATGCAACGTATCCCGCTTCTCATGAAGAGATCAAGCCATTTTTCATCAGGCTTTTCGTCGGTAACGATAATATCCGCCCTCTCCATATCACATATCTTTGAAAAAGCAATGGTATCAAATTTCGAATGGTCGACTGCCAGGATATGCTCCCTGGAATTGTCGAGCATTGCGCGCTTCGCCTCACAGAAGAGCTCATTTCCGTCGGTTATCCCCTTTACCATATCAAAGCCCTTACAGCTCATAATCGCCTTGTCAGCATTAAAGGCTCCGATCCCCTCGATGGCCCGTGGTCCCGTAAGGGCAAGGTACCCTTCCTTCATGGTTCCTCCGGAGCAGATAACATTCCAGCTCTCGACATCGGAAAGCTCGATCATAACCTCCAGGGAATTTGTGATAACTGTCAGTCTGCGCTTTTCCTTCAGAGCCTTCGCGATAAAAACCGATGTAGTGGAGGGATCGAGAGTGATGTGGTCCCCGTCCTCAATAAGCCCTGAGATAAGCTCCGCTATCTTCTGCTTTCCGGGGATATTTCTCTTCTTTCTGATATTAAAGGGAAGGTCAATAGCCGAGTCCTCAATAATAACGGCCCCGCCATAGCTTTTTTTCGCCAGACCCTCCTTATCAAGCCTGTCCAGATCCCTCCTTATGGTTTCCTCGGAGACCTTAAAGGACCTGGCAAGGTCGGATACGACAACCTGTCTTTTTATCTGCAGTTCTTCAAGTATTCTGTTTCGCCGCTCAAGAGCAAGCATATAATTCTCCTTATTGCAGCATACTGCGAAGCAGTGTGCTGCACGTGACGCGCCACCGCGAAGCGGTTTAATTGCGCGGCACTCCAAATATTACAGCACCGTCCTGCATATCTGCTCATCGGGATTTGGAATAACCGATGAATCAAGGAACATTCCTCTGTCAGCGATACGCTGCTTTGCGGTCTCGATGGCGGATGTGACCGCCGCAACCTCGCCTGTCAGGAACATATAGGACTTTCCGCACATTCCCTTTGCTATGCGAAGCTCTATAAGATCTACGATCGCGGTCTTTGCTGCAGTATCCGCTGCCACCAGCATAGAAGCCACATCATAGGTTTCCAGAATCCCAAGTGCGTTTACCTTCCCTATTGATGTAACACCGTATATAGCGGGGAAAATGCTCTCATGGGGGTTACCTAAAACCATGCTGTCAATAAGCTCATCGGGATACTTTTTTACTGCGGCATCCACGGAAGCCCTTACCGCACTCAGCTCCCCGGCTATCAATGCAATATATTTTCCGGGGCAGACAGTCTCTGCTTCCAGAAGCTCCACCCTGGATGTCTTCACCATTTCATCCGCTGCGGTAACACCCTTGGAAACCGTTCTGAATTCAATCAATCCTATGGCTCTGCTCATCTTGCCCCGTATCCTCCGTTGATCACCGCAAAGGTGTCGGTCACAGTCTCTATTCTTCCGTCAATCGGGGCATGTACGGAGATGCTCAAGGCATCCTCCCTGTACCTCCCGATAATATCTCCCTTTTTTACCATATCCCCGCTCTTTACAGCCGCTAAGGCAGGTGCCCCTATATGCTGTGAAAACATTACCTTAACCTTATATACATTCTTCACGCTGTCATCAAGCGGTGCATCGCTCTCATACGCCGATACTCCAAGCCTGGCTGCCAGCCTTTCCTCCGGAGCCTTTCTGAGATCACGTCCCTCCGATACAGGGGTTATCAGAGGATCCGAAGGAGCCTTGACTCCCTTTTCCCTTAAACCGCTCTTATATACTGCGATCAGGCTTCTCGGGCTTAAGCCCTGAGGGCAGGAATAAAGCTCGCATAAGCCGCAGGATGAACAGAAAAAGGTATCGAGAAATGGATTCATATCCGAGAAATCCCTGTTGGCTGCAGCCCTCATAAAGAGATGCGGCTTAATCGGATGTCCGAGGGAATGTCTCGGACAGAGATCGGTGCACATCTGGCACTGACAGCAGACGGACGCCGCTCTTCTAAGTCCTATGGAGGGATTCTGGTTTTTCTTAAGCACGAGCTTATGATCCTCCGGAAGAACGATGACCGCGTTTGTGGTCTTTGTCACCGGACTGTCGCCTTTCATTATCCGTCCCATCATAGGTCCGCCAACGAAGTAAACCGGATCCTTGATCTTTAATCCACCTGCAAAGGACACGGTCTCACTGATGGAGGTTCCTATGGGAACCCTGACCGTCACCGGATTTTCCACCTCGCCTACCACTGTGACAAGCTTTTCGGTAACGGGAGTAGCGTTTTTTAGCGCCCGGCTTATATTGTACATAGTCTCCACATTGAAGACCGCAACGCCCTGCTCTATCGGCAGACCTCCCGGACGTACCACCTTTCCTGTGGATTCATAGATAAGCACCACCTCATCCCCCATGGGATAAACCGATGAAAGAAGATGAAGCTTAATACCTGGAAATCCTCCAAGGTGATTTTTTAATTCCCGTACTGTATCCTCATACTCAGCCTTTATACCGATTATGGCTTCCTTCGCTTCTACCGTGACCCGCACCGTTTCAAGAGCTTCGAGTATTTCTCCGGCATGAACCTTCAGGCACTGTCTGTGAAGTGTTAAAAGAGGCTCGCATTCGGCAGCATTAAGTATTATGGTCTCTGCACGCTTATCAAGCTTTGCATATGTGGGGAAGCCTGCGCCTCCCGCGCCTGCCACACCCTTTTCCCTTAAAAGGTTTTTCAGCTCATTTAAATCCATTATTTCTTTCAGGCTCTCCTTCATCCAGGATACCGACTATCGCCGCATCCACAGGGGATGATTCATTGTCGGTTCCGATACGGGCAGCGCTTCCTAAGGACACCAGAACATACTCGCCCACACCTGCACCGATATTGTCTATGGCTACAAGCTGTCCCATATTTTTCCCCATGCTCTCCACAGGCTCAATGATCATAAATTTATTGCCGATAAGCTTCTCACTCTTCCTTGTGGAGATCACATTTCCCAGAACCTTTCCTACGATCATGTCCCGCTCCTTTTTATGATCCTTGCCGCTTCGCCGTGCTTTATCCCGGATGCATTTGCTTCATCGGTATCTATATGCATTTCCAGTGTAAAGCTCGGATCCACACGGATCAGCACATTCTCAAAGGTTGTACCCCTTTCATTATCCACCCGGACAGAAACCGTATCCTTGTCCTTTAAGCCTGCAGCACGCGCATCCTCAGGTGACATATGGATATGCCTTGCAGCTATGATGCAGCCTTCCTTCAGATACAGGGCACCCTTAGGTCCCACCAGAGCGACCGGAGCGCTTCCCTTTATATCTCCGGAATTTCTTAAAGGAGCACTGACCCCGAGCTTCATAGCATCGGTTCTTGAAACCTCCACCTGGTTAAAGCTCCTGCATGGTCCCAGAACCCTTACATTTTCGATCGCCCTGAGCTTCAGTCCGACTATGGTGCACTGCTCCTCAGCCGCAAACTGTCCGCCCATAAGCTCCTTCTTTTTGGTAAGGGTATGTCCTTTTCCGAAGAGGATCTCCACGGCCTCCTCCGTCAGATGTATATGTCTCGCCGACACTCCCACAGGCACCATAAAGCCTGCGCCGCTGCCGGACGTTTCTCTCTCATTTATGGTATTCAGTATTATTCTTGTGATTACTTCGATGTCTTTGGTATTCATATTTTTTTATTACCCGGGAGCCCTTTTCCCGCCGGCCCCCGGGTCCCTTAGTATGCTGATGGTTACCTTACTTGAGCTTCGGCAGTATAAGCTCAACATCATTGTGAGGACGGGGAATAACGTGCTGTGCTACGAGCTCTCCGAGCCTTGATGCGTTTGTTGCACCTGCCTCAACAGATGACTTTACCGCTCCAACGTCTCCGCGGACCATAACGGTTACAAGACCTGATCCGATCTTCTCTGTTCCAACCAGATTTACGTTTGCAGCCTTGCACATAGCATCTGCTGCCTCGATAGCCGCAACCAGACCTCTGGTCTCAACCATTCCCAATGCTTCCTGTGACATAGTGTTCTCCTTTCTTTTTATACTTCCTGTAAGTACCTGTCATCGGAATTCACGTTTCCGGGCTTCTTCCACCTGGAAGCGCTCAAGTTTACTAGCTTCACTATCTCTTCATGAGGGCTGGCAATGACACCGTAGCTCGCCACATCCCTTATGGGAGCCTTCCTGGCCGCCTGGACAGCAGCCTTGCAGTCGGCCACATCCCCTTCAACTATGAGGGTCACAAGCCGTCCGCCTATCTTCCTTTCCCAGGTGCTGAGCGTAACATTCGCCGCCTTACACATTCTGTCCAGCGCTTCCATAGCGGCAACCACTCCCGTGATTTCAATTAATCCGTATGCCTTCCTCATTTTAAGATCCCTTCAAAAACTATTCTGCTGCCTCTTCAGATCTTCGGCAGGATCATTTCCACATCATTATGAGGACGCGGAATCACATGCTGAGCAACCAGCTCTCCGAGCCTTGATGCGTTTGCTGCCCCGGCTTCCACAGAAGCCTTGACTGCTCCTACATCGCCTCTCACCATAACGGTTACAAGACCGGAACCTATCTTTTCTGTTCCCACAAGCTTTACCTCGGCAGCCTTTGTCATTGCATCTGCTGCCTCGATGGCTGCAGTGAGGCCTCTGGTCTCAACCATTCCCAATGCTTCCTGTGACATAACTCTTAACCTCCTTAGTTTTTATCAAAACAATTGATCTTTAACATTTTTTCCGTATCGGCCGTGGGTCTCGGGATAATATGCTTCTGGAATATCCCGGTCATTGACTCCGCCACTTCAGTAGCCGCAGCCATAGCAGCCTCAACATCCGAGACGCTTCCCCGGAACTTTACCGTGACAAGAAGGGGTACCGGGAGCTGTTCGGCATTGGCCGGCTTATTTTTGTCAAAAGGCTCCAGCCATACCCTGCCCGCCTTACATCCGGCGTCGGCAGCCATAAATGCAGTTACGACCCCGTATACCTCAAGGATACCTACTGCTTCTTCCTGCATATCCTAAAACTCCTCCCGTACAAATCCATTCAGATCCCGATCTGACCTCTTTTCCGTCATCTAAAGCTCTTTTCTGTCATCTAAAGCTCTTTTCTGTCTTCCTGAGCGTCAGCGAAGGATCTTTTCAATTACTTAGTACCGCTATCTTTAAGCCCTTCTGGGCAATATTCGTTTCAAAGGCCTCATTGATATCCTTTAACGCAAACTTATGTGTGATAAGCCTGTCCATCGGAACACCGTCCCTCTTTGCTGCCTTCAGGAATTCAAAGGTTGTTGCATAATCCCTTAAGGTGTATACCCAGGATCCCACCGTTGTGATCTCCTTTGAGCAGATATCAAAGTGAGGGTTTATGGTGGCGTCACCGCCGTTAATAAAGAAACCAAGCTCACATAAACCGCCGCCGTTTCTTATAAACTTATAAATATTGCTGTGTCCCGCAGGTGAACCCGTACACTGGAATGCAAAATCCGCAAGGTATCCGCCAAGCTCACTCTTTACGGCAGCCGCGAGGTTTTCGATCCCCTTATGGTTCATAAAGTTCACGTGTCCGGTTGCTCCCATTTCGTGTGAGAAATTCAGTCTCTCGTCATTTCCGTCCACGGTCACGATATTTGTGATTCCCATGGTGCGGAGAACCGCTACGCAGATAAGTCCGATGGGACCGCAGCCCTGTACAACGACTCTGGAATTGAATCTTAAGATCCCGGTGCTCTTTGCCCTCTCAACCGCGTGGATAAGAACTGCGCAGGGCTCTATAAGGATCCTTGAATCGAGATCCATATCCGACACATTAAATACCGTGGATCCGCCGCGTATCAGGATATAATCGGAAAACCATCCGGTAAGGTGTCTGTCGTCATCCGGGATAAGTCCGTAAACATCCGCTTCACCGATATTCTGCTTATTTAAGTCAAACATGGTTATATCCGGATCGTCGTGGAAGATCATACAGGTCACAACCTTGTCCCCGAGTCCTAAGGGCTTTCCCGCCGAATCCTTCTTTACGTTCTTTCCGATCTTTACTACCGTGCCCGTACCCTCGTGTCCGAGATTGATGGGTATGTACTTAAAGGGGTCGAATTTGTACTCAGCTCCGTCCGTACCGCAGATCCCGGTGCCTTCAACCTTCACGAGGATCTCGTCGTCACCAACCTCAGGCATCGGAAATTCCTTTATCTCAAAGTGCTTTAAGTCTGTCAGGAAAGCACAGTGTGCGGTGGAAGGTATATCATACGCCGTTCTTCCGGTATTTGCGGCCGCCGCAGGGCTTCCCTTTCCGTCCATGCTGTTTAGTACTTCACGGACTATTGCTTCTATATCATTTGAATTTACTGTCATATCTACCTGCCTTATCTGATGCAGAGACTGTCTATCATTACGCATCTTCTTCTCTTTGCGAATGTGGATGCGCTGGTCAGTCCCTCACCTGTTCTGCTCGCTATGGTAAAGGTATTGAAGCCCTCTCCCCCGAAGCCCAGAGATGTGTAGCTCGGACCGTTCTTTACAACTATTGCCGTATCAATGGCTCTGGCATAAGCGGTTATCCTGTCCACGTTCTTTGAATGAATATGGGCCGAATGCCTGTTTCCGTGCTCAAGCCATACCGACTGCTCGACTGCGTCATCAAAATCACGGGCCTTCACCACTCCGAGGATCGGCATCATCAGCTCCGTACTTATAAGGGGATTTTCCTTTTTCCCGAAGAAGGTGATACAGCGGATATTATCGGGTACGTTTACACCTATGTACTGAAGCAGGACCTTTGCACTCTTTCCTACACAGTCCCTCTTCGGAGCTCCCTTTTCGTCGATGACTCTCTTTATGAGTGCCTGCTGCTCGGATTCGTTTGCAAGGTAGCAGCCCTGCTCGTTTACCATATAGTGCATAAGCTCGTCGGCAACCGACTCGACGCACACAACCTCTTTTTCCGCTATGCAGGGAAGGTTATTGTCAAAGGTGCAGCCGTTTACTATGCATTCTGCTGCGTGGGCTATATCCGCGGTCTCGTCCACCAGTGCCGGCGGATTTCCGGCTCCCGCGCCTATTCCTCTTTTCCCTGAGGAAAGTACCGCGGTAACCACTCCGGGACCTCCCGTTGCAACCAGAAGGGAAATATCCGGGTGCTTCATCATGATCTCGCTGGTCTCAAGGGTCGGCTTTTCGCAGGCACAGGCTATATTGTCCGGGCCGCCTCCCTCGATTGACGCCTCATTACAGAGGTTCATAGCAAAGAGGGATGTCTTCACCGCCTTGGGATGAGGGTTAAATACCACCGTATTTCCTGCAGCCAGCATTCCTATCACATTGCAGAGCACCGTTTCCGAAGGATTTGTACAGGGGGTAATGGAGCCTATCACTCCGAAGGGGCCGAGCTCAGTAAGGGTAAGTCCCCTGTCACCGCTCCAGGCGGTTGTGTAAATATCTTCTGTTCCGGGACACTTGTCCGCTACAAGGTGGTGCTTTAATATCTTGTCGCCCACATTGCCCATCTCTGTTTCTTCAACTCCCATACGGGCAAGGGTTTCAGCGTTTTCCCTTATCTTCCTTCTGATAATGGAAATGATCTTTTCTCTCCGGTCCATGGGGAGGATGCGCACCTGTTTCTCCGCTTCCTTTGCGGCAGCTATGCACTGATTCATATCCTTAAACACACCGTGCATTCCGCTGACTCCGCCCGAAGACTGCATCTTCTGCACTACCTCGCGCACAATGCTCTGGACCAGTCTTTCATCTATTGCCATCATGCTTCCTTTCTACAGCTTTTCCTCTTAAAGTAAGATCTTATCTGTTAAGCTGTTCCATTACTTTTCTGGTTATCTCTGCGATAAGAGCGGGATCTGTGTTTGCCTCGCTGCTTCCTCCGGTGGAAACACTGCCGCAGCCGTTTCCGCAGTTATGGCAGTTGCTGCCTCCCTTGTTCTGGCAGAGATTTGCGGGATGCTTTCCGGGAAGTCCCATCTTTCTCCTTATCTCATAGAGCTTTTCCACCGTCTTCTGGTCGAATTCCTTGGGACCGCCGAGCATTCTTGACTTGTAGAGGAGCTCTGCGTAGAATTCCAGGGACTCCATCTTGTAATAAGCCTGGGTGAGATCCACCGAATAAGAAAGAGCTCCGTGGCTCTCAAGAAGAACCGCGTCAAAGTAGGGAAGATATTCCTCAACCGCATCGGGTATCTCGTTTGTGGAAGGTGTACCGTACTTTGCAATGGGAACACATCCGAGAGAGATAACGGCCTCCGGCATAATAGGCTGGGTAAGAGGGATGCCTGCGATCGCAAAGCTGGTTGCAAAGGTGGGATGAGCGTGTACCACAGCTCCGACATCGGGTCTCTTCTCATAAACCCTCATATGCATCTTTATTTCCGATGAAGGACGGTAAGGGGCAGTTGCCTGGATAACCTCTCCCTTCTCATTTACCTTGCAGATCATCTCCGGAGTCATAAAGCCCTTGGAAACGCCCGTAGGTGTGCATAGAAATTCGTGGTCGTTTAACTTAACGGAAATATTCCCGTCGTTTGCTGCGACCATCCCCCTGTTGTAGATCCTCTTTCCTATGTCCAGGATCTGTTTCTTGATCTCGTACTCGTTCTGCATAATTTCTAACCTCCTTAAGATCCAATATGCAAAATCATTATGCCGTCTGTTGCCTGTTTATCTGTTTTTTGTGGCTGTATCTGTTGAAAATTGTTGCTTTATGACCGATTATAGACAGCAAAACCACATTTGTCAACATTATTTATGTTGTTTTTAAAAAATCATCCGCCTATAATACATTCAATTCCACATTTCTCAACAACATCTTTTAGCTCTGTCATTTTTTGTTGATTTGGAGGAAGAACATCCCCCATAGCGTATTCACGCCCGAGACCCACGTATTTGTCATAGCCAAGCCTGTGATAGGGCAGTATGTGCATTAGCCTGACTCCGGGGAGTGATGATGCAAAGCGTGCTATAGCCTGAATTTCCCGCGGCTCGTCATTAAATCCCGGGATAACGGGAGTCCTTATGATAAGCTCTGTACGGCCGTCCGCGGCGACCTTCTTCGCGTTTTCCAGAGCCAGGCCGTTCTCGCTCCCCGTAAATTCCTTATGCTTCCTCCCGTCCATATGCTTTATATCCATTAGATACTGGTCCAGAAAGGGGAGTACCATTTCGATCCTGCCGTAATCAACATTTGCCATGCTTTCAAGGGCAGTGGAATATCCCCGGTCTTTTGCGGCACGGAATAGATCCCTTGCAAACTCAGGCTGCAGGAGACTTTCTCCTCCGGAAAGGGTTAAGCCGCCTCCGCTACGGTAGTAGTATCTCCTGTCCTTATCAACGGTCTCCATAACCTCCCGGACAGTCACATCCTTTCCGACAGTCTTTATCTTCCCGTCGGGGGTTTTCATCTCTTCTGTCTCATAGGACTGGGACTCCGGGTTGCAGCACCAGCGGCAGCGGAAAATACAACCCTTAAGGAACACTATTGTCCTTATACCGTGCCCGTCATGCACGGAATATCTCTGTATATCAAATATCCTTCCCTTTGTATCAAGGTAATCCATCATTTCCATATAACTTATCTCTAAGCCTCTGTTCCAATCGCGTTATGCCGGTCTTTTTGTCATCCCGAGTGCCATCTGTCCTATCGGTATCTGACGCACTCATTCCAGCAGGGCTGTCTGCTCCGTACGCCTGATGATATCGTCCTGCAGATTCTTTGAAAGCGTTGTAAACAACGCGGAATACCCTGCAACCCTGACAACCAGAGCCCTGTATTTATCAGGGTTTTTCTGCGCGTCAAGAAGGGTTTCACGGTCGATAACGTTAAACTGCATATGCATGCCCTTATTGTCAAAATAGGTCCTTATGAGATTTCCGAAATCCGAAAGTCCCTTCTCGCCCTGAAGGGCAGATGGATGGAATTTCTGGTTTAGAAGTGTTCCGTTGGACGCTATGCCGTGGTCTATACGTGCAACGGAATTGGCTGTGGCCGTAGGACCGTTGGTATCCCTTCCCGCCATTGGTCCTATCCCGTCCGCAACAGGCGTGTGGGCAAGTCTTCCGTCGGGCGTGGCTCCCGTCTGTTCACCTAAGGGGACATTTGCAGACACGGGATAGATACCCGCCTGGTATACGCCTCCTCTGGGGTTCTTATAGCTGTTTAAGGGCTTCGTGTAGAGATATGCGGTTTCTCTCGCAAAGAAGTCCACTTCTTCTATGTCATTTCCGTACTTCGGCAGTGCATCTATCTCATTCAGAAGCTCATCAAATTTCTTCCTGTCTTCATCGCTTACGGAATTCTGAACGTTGGCGATTATCAGGGCAATATCGTTTTCATCAAGCTTTCTTCCCTCTTCCGTAAGCTTCCTCGCTACGGCAGAGGCGATATTTGCTGCAGACACGCTGTCCAGACCCTTTCCGAAATTCAGCATCATTGCGCGCCTGTATTCCTCGAGGGTTATGTAATGCCTGTTGTACACAAGCTCCCTCACGGCATAGAGGGAATCGGCCGCATTTGCTATGCCGAAGCACTGCGGGCCTGTGAAATTGTAGACCGCACCGCCCTGCTCTGTGGTGAGTCCTCTTTTAATGCAGTCATCCACCATACAGGAAAGCCAGGGAAGCGGAACCCTCTCCGCATGTGCCCTGTCTATCGAATTGTCGGAATTGACAAGAAGCTCGATCTGATACTCCATCTGCTTCTTGTAGGCATTCCAGAAATCTTCAAAGGTCTTAAGCTCACTTAGCTCTCCGGTCTGAATGCTTACCCTTTCCCCGTCCTCATATCCGTTTGAAAAAACAAATTCAAGGGGTCTGCACATATTAAAGAAGGCAGCGTCATGCCAGCCCATGGTCTTCCCGCCCTTCTGCGGCTCCACGCAGCCTATGACATCATAGTCTCTTGCATCCTCTTCACTTATGCCTCTTGCCATCATCGAGGGGATTATGACCTCGTCATTATAGTAAGCAGGCATGCCCATTCCTGTACGGGTAAGGGCCGCAGCCTCCCTCATAACCTCCGCGGGGGTAAGGTTCCATACCCTTAAGGACAGTGACGGAGCGGGCAGGTGCACATCATCCTCCGCCCATATGCACATCAAGGTCAGGTCATTCGTGGCATCCTTTCCGTCAACTCCCATTCCGCCGACAGTCAGGTTCTGGAACAGGGAATAGCCCGCAAAGCCCTTTGCAGATGCCTCGTCCCGGCACTTATTTAAGTCATTGAATTTAACCCATACACAGTCCAGGTATTCCTGCGCCTGATCCCTGGTGATCCTTCCGCTCCCGATATCCTTTTTGTAATAAGGATACATATACTGGTCGAATCTGCCCGGGGAAATAGAGTGGCCGGATGATTCCAGCTGCAGGAGCTGCTGCAGAAACCAGAAGGTCTGGCAGGCTTCATAAAAGCTTCCGGCGCCCTTTCGGGGAACATTCCTGCAGTTAGCGGCGATATGCCGGAGTTCCTCTTTTCTCTTCGGATCTCTTTCGCCTTCCGCCATTTTATCCGCAAGAGCCGCATACCTCTCCGCATAACGTATAACGGCGCGGCAGCTTATTATCATAGCTTCAAGGAGATAGTGCTTTTCACAGTAGTTCCCGTCGGTTATCCTGCAATTTGAAAGCTCCTCTTCTATCTCCTTTATCTTTCCTTCAAAGCCCTTTTCAATTATCTCCCAGTACTTGACGGTGATATGACCGACGCCGTTATAGTAATAGTTTCCGGTTGTGAAAACATTGTGCCGTATAGCCGTCTTTGTTTCATCCGTCATGAAGTATTCCGCAAGCTCGCTGGAGGTCTTTCCCTTCCAGTAGGGATGGACCTTCCTCAAAGCATCCTTCGTCTCTTCGGAAATAAAAAACGGATCCGCCTCTCTTCTTTCCAGAGTCTCAAATTCCGGCTCAAGCCAGGCATAGGAAAACTCAGGATAGGTCTGGCAGCCCCTCGGTGCCAGAGTTGTGGACCCTACTATAAGCTCCTTATCCCTTATAATAATGGGGATATTATCCAGTATGTGCTCAAAGGCATGGGCTCTTCTCATGACCATTGGCTCGTTTTCCGTTTCCTTATAACTCTCCGTGATAAGGATCGCCCTCGCTGCCTCCACTTCGGGCATTTTCGCGTAGAGATCCTTTACAAGACTGTCTATCCGCGGAGATTTTTTAGTACGTACGGTATTGAATCTTTCCATAATCCTGTCCGTCCTTTAAAGCTGGTATGTCCATTAACGAGTTTGATTTATTTTGGATTATAGTTTGGGTTTTGTGGGTTGTCAAGATATTTCTGTGGATTTGTGTGGTTTCTTGTGCTGACGGGGTGGGCGGACGATAAAGGGTTTGCATTTCAGACAGTATGTGTCCGTCTTCAATGGATCACCGGGCGGTATGTGTATGGCAGATTGATAGCGAACGACTGCAGTTTTGTGCCGAAATGTGGCGGCGCGTAGCGAGAACGCTTTTTTCGATCCGGTGCGCCGTCCAGATATTTCGGTACAAAACAAAGGTAGTGAGCGTAATCTGCCATGCACATACCGCCCGGTGATCCATCATACCCAGGCAAAAAAAACTCCCCCTCGGGGCCGGAGGTGACTAGCGGTACCCAAAGAGGAGAATTTTCAGATCATGAAATGACTATAAGCTGCTACAGAGAAACCATCAAAGCAGAAATGTCGGTAAGGGGGTATTAAGTCCGTAGTGGGCATTGATGCCCTCGTCCTGTGAAACCGTTGCAAAAACCTGCTCATTTGTTCCGGTGATCACAGACTTTGTCACGGTTTTCTTTACCGCTGTTTCCTTAGCCTTTTCATTTCCCTCCGTAGCGCTGCTCTCGATCGCTCTTTTAACGCTGCTCTTTCCTACTGCCATAACTTTTTCTCCTTTCTTTATCAGAAAAATAATGCTTTATTCCACCAGCTTCAGGATATCATCCGTAAGCTCCTCGTATTCCATAGCGCTTCTGGCACTTTTCCTGTATGCCGTCACGGGCCGGGAATTATCCTGCGCCCATTCGATGGTGCTGTCAACTCTTATTACGGTGTCGAAAATATGGATATCCTTCATATCCTTAAGGAACTCCTGTGTGTCCCTGAAATAATTCTTCCTCACATTTACCTTTGTAAGAACTATGCCGAGGATCTCCGGGTACTTTTCCTTTCCCCGGACCTTCCCGATATATGAGACCATATTGGCAAGTCCGAAAAGCCCCCAGGGGGAAGCCTCCACGGGGATCACCACATGATCTGTGACCTTCAGTATGTTCCTGACCCAGAGTCCCAGAGTCGGCGGCACATCGAGAAGAATATAGTCATAGCTTTTCTTTGCGGCAAGCTTACTTAAGCGTTCCTTAAGGCAATCCTCACGTCCGCCCATTTCATAGAGGACCTCCTCGATCTCGCTTAACCGGATGGATGCAGGCACTATATCGAGTCCCTCACAGAAGGTTGGAACCGGCAGCTCCTCTATGCTTTTCTTCCCGGAGATCAGATTAAAGACATTGTTCTCCCCGGAATCATACTCCATAACCCTCTGTTCATCAAGAAAGGAAAGGGACAGATTCATCTGCATATCACAGTCGATAATCAGAACCTTTTTCCCTCTTTCCGCCAGACAGTAGGCCACATTAGAGCAGGTGGTGGTCTTTCCCGAACCGCCCTTGTTGTTTGCAAAGCTTAGGATTTGTGTCTTCATGACCACCATTGTATAATAAAGCCGCCCCGTACGCAAATCAGACAGACCGATACTTGGAATTTAAGAACCGGATGTGGTAAAATATTGGGAAAACCGGATCGATGGAAAAGAGAAGCGTAACTATGGACGAAAGAAAAAAGCTGATAAAAAAAGCGGGACTGCAGATAAGCGTATATATGGGGATCACCATGAGCTTCTTTCTGTCCCTTATAGAAAACATACTTTCAGGACACTTTGACCTTGTGCTCTTTCTTGTAACCTTTGCCCTGAGCACCACCTTAAGTCTGATAATAGGTCTGGTAGTTCCTCTGAGCCTGATAAACTCGGCTGTCGAAGAAAAGCTGGGTCAGGGAACCATCTTGTACTGGTGCGTATCCTCTTTTATTTCGGATCTTATCTATACGCCGGTCCTTACCCTTGCCATGGTGTCGCTCGTAAGGATAATGCTCCCCCGTGAGGCTGTTGAGAATCTGCCTCCACTTCCGAAGATGTTCATCGGCTCCCTTATTCCTGCCATGATAGTCGGTTTTATACTTATCCTGATCTTTATACCCCTTTTCCAGAAATCCGTCACTGCAAAGCTGGGTCTTGATCGTCCTCCCGTACCGCGGGGGAAGGCAGAGTGATCTTTACCCTTTCTATACGGTTCTTTCCGGTGCTTATGACTTCAAAGACCGTACCGTCATCCATTGAGCATCTTTCCCCGGCTCCCGGAAGGTGATCGAGCTTCTCTATCACCAGTCCACCGAGTGAATCATAGTCCTCTGAATCAAAATCCGTACCCAGGGCATCATTCAGGTCATCAAGCTTTACTCCGGCATCGACGTCAAATACCTGTTTATCCTTGTCAATGCAGCGTATGAGATCTATTTCATCCGCATCATACTCGTCCCTTATCTCACCCACTATCTCCTCCAGGAGGTCTTCCATGGTGATGATACCCTCAGCGGCACCGTACTCATTCAATACTATGGCCATCGTAACCGAGTTCTTTTTCATATCTGTTAAGAGCTCGCTGGTCCTCTTCATTTCATAGGTATACCAGGCATCCCTCATATAATCCCGCACACGGAAATTATCCGCTTTTGCAAAAAACACATCCTTCATATTTAGGATACCGACGATATTGTCTGTATCCTCGGCATAGACAGGGAGTCTGGAATAAAATTCCTCAGCAAATTTTTTCGTTACATCCTCATAGGATGCACTGATATTTACAAGACTCACGTCGATGCGGGGGATCATTATATCCCTTGCCCTGCTGTCTCCGAAATCCACTACGTTATTTATAATCTTCTTTTCGGCTCCCTCAATGACACCGTCCTCATGGCTCACATCCACAAAGGTACGGAGCTCGCTTTCCGTAAGGGGGTTGTCGGCATTCCCGAGATCGATCCCAAAGGGCTTCAGGATAAAGGAGGAAATAGAATTAATGATAAAGATGATGGGGGTGAAGATCCACATAAGCCAGTAAATGATACCGGAAACAAAGAGTGCCACAGGCTCCGAATATTTCGCAGCCACACTCTTTGGCGTGATCTCCCCGAAGATCAGAAGTATAAAGGTCAGAATGGCGGTCATGACTGCCACGCTTAAATCTATCCTTATGGCGATCACCGTGGCAAGGGCAGACGCCGCCATATTTACAATGTTATTGCCGATAAGAACGGCGGAAAGCATCTTTACCGAGTCATCATGTATCTTCAGAAGACGAACGGCCCTCTTATCCTTATCGGCTATAGAGCGCAGTTTTATTCTGTTTACCGATGTGAGCGCAGTCTCAGACCCGGAAAAAAAGGCGGACAAAAGGATCAAGAGGATAAGGCAGGCCCAGCTCAGATACTCCTTCAAATGATCCTCCCCGCACCGTCTGCCGCGTCCGCAGTGAAGATCTCACAGTCGATGCCTGTCCTTTCTTTGTAAGCTGCTTTCATTGAGGCCTCGAAGCTCTCCAGACTGTCTTTTTTCACTATGGACACCGTACAGCCTCCGAATCCGCCTCCGGTCATTCTGGAGCCGATGCAGCCCTCTGTCTTCCAGGCTTCCTCCGCCAGTATGTCAAGCTCCTTACAGGAAACCTCATAGTCATCCCGAAGGGACACATGGGAGTCATTCATAAGCTTTCCGAAGGATTCAAGGTCTCCGGACTTCAAAGCAGCAACCGCATCTATGGTGCGGATATTCTCATATACGGCGTGACGGGCGCGCTTCAGACATACGGGATCCTTTATCGCCGCCTTAACCTCTTCAAATTCCTCTGTGCTGAGATCCCCAAGAGTTTCCACAGCCTTAACCGCCTGTATGTCCTTTAAGGCCCTCTCGCTCTCGCTCCGTCTGTCATTATATGCACTGCCGGCAAGAGAATGCTTTACCCTGCTGTTTATTACCACTATCTTCTCATTTCTCAGATTTAAGGGAACGTAATCGTACTTCAGGGTGGCAGTATCAAGGAAGATGGCATGATCCTTCTTCCCCATAGCTGATGCGAACTGATCCATGATCCCGCAGTTCATACCGTTATATCGGTTTTCCGAATACTGCCCCATAATAGCGCAGTCAACCGGGGAAATGTCCGGAAGAAAGAGATCCCTTATTATAACCGCACAGAGCTCCTCTATCGAGGCCGAGGCGGAAAGCCCGCTGCCTGCGGGAAGATCAGCCTTCATTACCATATCAAAGCCGGAGGGGATCTCATGTCCGTTCTCACCGAAGGCCCAGATAACTCCCAGCTGGTAGTCGTACCAGAGACCGTTATCGCCGGGTTTTAGACCCTTTATGGAGGTCTCGATCACACCGTCATCCGGATAGGTCATATTAAACCACCGGACCCTGTCATCCTCTCTTTTTCTCACGGCAGCGTAATTCCCCAAGGAAAGGGCGCAGGGGAAGACGTGGCCCCCGTTATAATCCGTGTGCTCCCCGATCAGGTTTACTCTTCCGGGAGCAAAATAGATCCTTATATCCCCCTTATCTCCAAATCTTTTACAGAATTCATCTTTTACTTCATCAACTATAGCCATGATGCTCCTTTGTACCCTTGTGACCGTACTGATCAGTTACTGTTTTATCTTCATTACGAGGCAGGAGGACTTCGTGGGGAAGAGAGTGGAATCCCTTGT